>NZ_JBFAIA010000122.1:0-25284 GCF_040654455.1 Nonomuraea sp. NPDC050691 | reverse complement strand
TTTTGGTCCCCCCCGCCCCCGCCCCCCCCCGCGGCCCGCGCCCCATGGGGCGGGCGGGCCCGCCGGGGCCCGCCGCGTCAGTCGTCAGGGGTGTCCAGCTCGCCCAGCGCGAGCGCGGACGCCTCGTCGAGGTCGAGCCGCGTGCCTTCCTCGAAGGCGGCCCGGTAGGCCGCCTCGCCCATCGACTTCTGGCACTCCTTGACGCACCGTTCGTGGTCGCTGGTCAGGAACGGGGCGCCGAGCTGCGGCAGGCCGGCCGTCCGCCAGTTCTGGTGCAGAGCGCCCAGCAGTGTGGCCGCCGTCGCGGGCTTCTCGTCGGCGGCGAAGATGCGGGCCATGGTCTCCAGCCCGAGCAGCGTGCCCAGAGTGTCGTGGAAGTGCCGCTTGATCCGCACGCCCTCGCGCGAGCTCTCCAGCGCCTCGCTGATCCGCC
Organism: Nonomuraea sp. NPDC050691; assembly: GCF_040654455.1. Classification (NCBI taxonomy): domain Bacteria; kingdom Bacillati; phylum Actinomycetota; class Actinomycetes; order Streptosporangiales; family Streptosporangiaceae; genus Nonomuraea; species Nonomuraea sp. NPDC050691. Next base: position 24,851 of record NZ_JBFAIA010000122.1, on the reverse strand, counting down.
GGGTCGCCAGCCTGGTGATCGACAGCGCCCACTGCGCGTACGAGCTCACCCACAGCTCGCCCCGCTCGCGGCACACCTGCAGGCAGTCGAGCAGCAGCGACTCCGCCTCGTACAGCTCGCCCTGCGACGACAGCACCAGCGACAGCTCGACGATCGCGGGCAGCAGACCCGGGTTGAGCTCCTTGTTGTCGGTGTTGAACTCGATGGCCACGCCGAGCAGCGCGCTGGCCTTCTGCAGGTCGCCCTGGAGCAGCGCCGCCGTGCCCTGCATCTTCGAGGCCAGGATGACGGCCTTGGAGTCGCCCACCCGGACCGCCTCGCTGCTGCACTGCTCGGCCGCCTCCAGCGCGCCCGCGCTGTCGCCCTGGGCGCTGCGGACGTACGACAGCACCCACAGCGCCTTGCAGCGCTCCTTGCTCACCCCCGGGTTGGCGTGCAGCGCCCGCTCCAGGTACAGGCGGCCCTCGCGGGCGAAGCCGCAGCACACCCACATGAACCACAGCGACGACAGCAGCGTCAGCGCCTGCACCGACGAGCCGGGCGTGCGCAGCGCGTGCTCCAGCGCCACGCGCACGTTGTCGTGCTCCTGGCGCATCCGGACGAACCAGTAGATCTGCCGCGGGCCGGACCAGGCGTCCTCGCCGCGCTGGGCCAGGCTCAGGTAGTACTCGAGGTGACGCTGGCGCATGCGCTCGCGCTCGCCCAGCTTCTCCAGCCACTCCTCGCCGTACTCGGCCAGCGTGTCGATCAGCTTGTAGCGCACGCCCGCGTGGTTGCTGCGGATGAGCAGCACCGACTTCTCCACCAGCCCGGTCACCAGGTCGGTGATCCGCTCGGCGGGCAGCCGCTCGTCGGCGCAGACGAACCGCGCCGCGTCCAGCTCGAAGTCGCCGGCGAACACCGACAGCCGCGCCCACAGCAGCCGCTCCGCCGGGTCGCACAGCTCATGGCTCCAGCCGATCGCCGCCCGCAGCGTCTGGTGGCGCGGCAACGCGGTGCGGCTGGCGCCCGCCAGCAGGCTGAACCGGTCGGCCAGCAGCTCCACGATCTGGTCCACCGACAGGGCGCGCAGGCGCACGGCCGCCAGCTCGATGGCCAGCGGGATGCCGTCGAGCCGCCGGCACAGCTCGGCCACCGCGCCGATGTTGCGCTCGTCGAGCACGAAGTCGGGCACCACGGCCCCGGCCCGCGCCGCGAACAGCTGCACCGACTCGTTGGTGAACAGGCTCTCCGCCGGGTCGTCGCCGGGCACCTGGAGCGGCGGCACCGGCACCACGTGCTCGTACGGCAGGTGCAGCGACTGACGGCTGGTGGCCAGCACCTTCAGCCGGGGATTGCTCTCCAGGAGCTCCTCGACCAGCTCGGCGCAGCCCTGCACGAGATGCTCGCAGGTGTCGATGATGAGCAGCATGTCGCGGTCGCCGACCCACTCCGACAGCGACTCGGAGGCGGCCCGCGAGGACTGGTCGGCGATGCCGAGCGCCGAGGCGATGGTGTGCTTGACCATGCCCGCGTCCTGCAGCCGGGCGAGGTCGGCGAACCAGACGCCGTCCTCGTACTGGGCACGCACCTGGTGGGCCAGCCGCAGCACGGTGCGCGACTTGCCGACCCCGCCGATCCCCGTCACGGTGACCAGCCGCGACTCGCCGAGATGGCGCTTGAGGTTGGCGAGAAGGCGCGTGCGCCCCACGAAGCTCGTGAGCTCCGCCGGCAGATTGCCCTCTCGCCGCCAGCCGGTCGGGGTGGCCATCGGCAGCCTCACGTGGGGGTAGGCGACACCTGCCCTGGCATCGTACCCTCGCGGCCCGCCCGTGTCCGGTCTCCCGCGCGGCCCGAGGGGTCAGGTTTGTACGTCTCGATAGCATGTATGCCGTGAGTGACTATCTCCCGGAGCAGACCTCCGACGACACCGACCTCGGCTGGGGCGACGAGCGCGACGCCGACCCGGACGCCTTCTACCTCGACAACAAGCCCCCGCACTGGGCCTGAGCCCTCAGCTGACCACGTCCTTGCGGCGGAAGCGGCGGAACGCCACCGCGATCAGCACGGCCGCGTAGGTCACCGACACCGACGCGCCCCGGATCATCCCGCTCAGGTCCGGCTCGGGCGCGAGCGCGTCCAGCCAGGCGGTGTTCCAGAACGTCGGCAGGAACTCCCGGGCCGTGCCGAGCGCCTCCACCGCCTGCAGGATGGTGCTGACGATCCACAGCCCCACGGCCCCGCCCACCGCGCCGAGCGGCGAGTCGGTGACCGTCGAGATGAGGAAGGCCAGCGCCGCCACCACGAGCTGGCTCACCAGCGCGTACGCGACGACGATGCCGAAGCGCGGCAGCACGTCGAGCGCCGGGATCGTCTCGCCCGTGCCGGGCACCTGGATGTCGTTCCAGCCGAACGCGAGCGTGCCCGCGAGCAGCGCCATCAGCGGCAGGACGACCACCGCGGTCGCCGAGTAGCCGAGCGCCACGACGAGCTTCTGCCGCAGCAGCCGGTCGCGCGGCACCGGCGCGGCCAGCAGATAGCGCAGCGACGACCAGCTCGCCTCGCTGGAGACCGTGTCGCCGCAGAACAGCGCCACGGCCACCACGAGCAGGAAGTTGGCCGACACCGACAGCACGAACGCCGCGAAGTTCAGCCCGCCGGCGGTCGCCAGGTCGGAGACGCGCAGCGACGCCTGCTGCTGGCCCCCTCCCTGCGGGCCGAGCTCGAAGGCGAGCACGAGGACCCACGGCAGCGCCAGCAGCAGCCCGAACATGGCGAGCGTGCGCCGCCGCTTGAACTGCCGGACGATCTCCACGCGCAGGGGCAGCGTGCGCCCCGGCGCGTAGCCGGGCGCGTGCGCGCGGCCGGGTTCCCGCGCGTGGCCGGGTGCGGCGGTGGTCACGACTTGTCTCCGATGAGGTCGAGGAACACGTCTTCGAGCCGGGGGCCGTGCCCGTTGGTCCGCGCCGCCCCGTCGAGCAGGACGGACACCGGTCCGGCGGACACCAGGCGGCCCCGGTGCATGACCACGACGTGGCTGCAGGTCTGCTCCACCTCCGCCAGCAGGTGGCTGGAGACGATGACCGTGCGGCCGTCGCGGGCGTAGCGCTTGAGCACCTCGCGCATCTCGCGGATCTGGGGCGGGTCGAGCCCGTTGGTCGGCTCGTCCAGCACGAGCAGGTCGGGCAGGCCCAGCATCGCCTGGGCGATGGCCAGCCGCTGCCGCATGCCCTGCGAGTAGGTGCGCACGGCCCGCTCCAGGGCCTTGCCCAGGCCCGCGATCTCCAGCGCCTCCGCGAAGCGCGCGTCCTCGGTGGGCCGGCCGGTGGCCGCCCAGTAGAGCTCCAGGTTCTCGCGCCCGGACAGGTGCGGCAGGAAGCCGGGCCCCTCGACGAACGAGCCGAGCCGCGACAGCACCGGCGCCCCCGGGGTGACGGGCTCGCCGAAGATGCGGATCTCGCCGTCGTCGGGGTGGATGAGGCCCATCATCATGCGCATCGTGGTGGTCTTGCCCGCGCCGTTGGGGCCGAGCAGGCCGAGCACCTGGCCGCGCTCCACCCGGAAGGACAGCCCGTCCACGGCCTTCTCGCCGTTGCGGTACGCCTTGGTCAGCCCGCTGATGTCCAGTGGCACGTCCGCGCCGGAGGCCGCGGGCGCGGCCCCGGCCCGGGACCGCGTTCTGCCCGTCACCAGGAGCACCACGGCCACGACGACGGCGACGAGCGGCATCGCCCACACCCACCAGGCCACGCCTGTCGCGGGCGTCTCCAGCGCGGTCACGGTCGGGACGGCCAGCGCCGCCGAGGCCAGGCCCACCTGGTACGAGGCCGCCTCCGCGGGTGTGGCGTAGCCCATGTCGGTGGTCGAGACCGTCAGCCGCAGCCGGTGGCCGGCGGCGAAGAGGTGGTCGATCGCCGGGAGCGTCACCGTCGCCTCGGCACCGGAGGCCCCGTCCGGGATCGTCACCCGGAACGGCGCGACCAGCCCGGCGGGCAGGGTGGGCGGCTGGACGCCGTCGGCCACGTCGAGGAGCTTGGCGAACAGCGTCACCTGTCCCTTGCCCGACACCTTGAGCCGCACGGTGGGGCTGCCGGTGAGCTGGAGGGGCCTGGCCAGCGGCGCCGACTCGAAGGAGGCGCTCTGCCCCGGCATGTCGAGCGACACGCTCACGGTGCTCTGGCCGCCGCCCAGCAGGCCGTTGACGCCCGGCACGGTGGAGATCGCGGCGGGGGAGCCGCCGGGCGGGTTGGCCACGTTCTGGTCGGGGCCGCTCAGCGTGACCTGGGTGGTCGCGGTGCCGCCGAGGCCGGGGTAGGCGCCGGTCTCGGGGTGCAGGCGGATGCGCTGGCGGGTGCCCGGGTCGCGCCCGGCGTCGCGGGTCACCGTGAACGCCTTCGCGACGGGGGAGCCGTCTCCCTTGAGGTGGCGGCCGAACCAGGCGGTCGTCTGCTCGTACAGCCAGTCCACTTCGCCGTTGCCGCCGTCGTGGCCCCCGTCGAACCACGCCACGCTCACCGGCGTGCCGGCGGCGGCGATCGCCCGGGCGTTGGCGTCGGCCTGGCCCAGCGGGAACAGCGAGTCGCGCTGCCCCTGCAGGAGCAGCGTCGGCGCCTTGATCCGGCCCGCCACGGTGACCGGGCTGGAGGCGCGCAGCAGGGCGACCGCCTCGGGTGTGGCCCGGCCGGTCTCGGCGACCTGCTGGTAGACGCGGCAGATGTCCGGCGTGAACCGGCCGCAGCGCGCCTCCTCGGCCGTCAGCGGCCGGGCCGGGCCCTGAGCCCGCGCGGCCAGGCCGCCGAGGCCGCCCAGGCCCTGGATCTCACCGCCGCCGCGGCCGAAGAAGAAACCCGCCCACATGCGCTTGAACACGCCGTTCTCCGGCCCCTTGCCGGTGGCGTCGGGGAACAGCGCGCCGGCCAGGTCGGCCCAGGTGATCTGCGGGACGATCGCGTCGATCCGGGAGTCGTAGGCGGCCGTCATCAGCGCGATGGAGCCGCCGTACGAGCCGCCCGCGATGCCCACGCGGGGGTCGCCCGGCCCGTCGAGCCGCACCTCGGGCCGCCGGGCCAGCCAGTCGACGAGCTGCTTGACGTCCTTGACCTCGTAGTCGGGGGAGTTCAGCGCGATCTGCCCGGTGGACTCGCCGAAGCCGCGCGCCGACCAGGTCAGCACGGCGTAGCCGTCGCGGGCCAGGCGCTGCGCCTGGGCGCGCATGCCGTCCTTGTCGCCGCCGAACCCGTGGGCGAGCAGCACGGCCGGGGCCTTGCCGCCGCCGGACGGCGCGAAGAAGGTGGTGTCCAGCTCGACGCGCTGGTCGCCCGCGGGGCCGTCGAGCACGGTGATCCGCTGCTCCTTCGCGCGCGCCTCGGGCGCCGACGGCCATGCCAGCCAGGCCCCCACTCCTGCGAGGACGAGCACCACGAGGAGGGCGACCGCACGTTTCATGACCGAAAGCCTACTTTCCGCACCTGAGAGAACCCTGAGATCGTCCGGCTCGCTCGCCTCCGCCGGGAACGAAGGGGCATGGACGCGGCGCGCGATCGCCGTAAGATGCAGCCCGTGAACGCACCAGCAATCGTCAAAAAGGCCGCCGACTGGGCGGTCCCCTACTGGACGCGGGGGCCGGCGGGCCGCGAGACGCCGCCCGACCTGTTCCGGGTCCTCTACTACGGGTGGCTGGTGGCGCTCACGCTCAAGCTGCTCGGCTCGGCGTGGGACGTCTCGTGGCACTTCAAGTGGCTGCGCGACGACCTCGCCCCGCCCCACCTGCTCAACTCCGCCGGCACCGCCGTGGCCCTCGGCCTGACCATCGTCCACGGCTACACCGGCTACGGCGTGGACAAGGCCGCGCTGCGGCTCATCCAGTGGGGCACGGGAGTGTTCCTGGCCGCGGTGCCGCTGGACCTGATCAACCACCGCGTCAACGGGCTCGACATCACCTCGTGGAGCCCCTCGCACATCATGCTCTACCTTGGAACGTTCTTCATGATCGCCGGGGTGATCCGGGGCTGGTTCACGGGGGCGCCGCCGGGGCGGGAGCGCACGGTGCTGCTGGGGGCGTTCTTCGCGTTCTTCCTGGAGAACGTGCACTTCCCCGAGCAGCACCAGGAGTACGGCGTGCTGTCGATCGGCGCGTGGGACAACCACGCCACCTACGCCGAGCCGATCCTGCTGCGGTTCGCGGCCGACCAGATGGGCCGGCCCGTCGACCGGGAGATGATGACCGCGTTCGCGCTGCCCGTGCCGGACGCTCTCTATCCCGTGTACGCGGTGGTCGCCGGGCTCGGCGTGCTCGTCGTGGCCCGGATGCTGATCGGCAGGTTCGGCGGGGCGACGCTGGTGGCGGCCGGCTACGTCGGGTTCCGCACGCTGATCTGGCCGCTGCTCACCTTCACCGGCTTCCCGCCGTCGGCCGTGCCGTTCTTCCTCGTCGTGGGCGGGCTGTGCGTGGACCTCGCGTTCGCGGTGCGGCAGCCGGTGGTCAGGGCGCTGATCGGGTCCGTCGGCGTCACCGCCGTCGCCTACGGCGCGCTCGCCGTGCAGAGCGCCCTCATGGGCCAGGTGTACGGCGTGCTCAAGGGGCAGAGCGGCCTGCTCGGCGCCCCGCCCCTGGTGACCGGCTCGGCGCTGTGGGCGGGGGCGGGGCTGCTGGCCGCCTGGCTGGCCTTCGAGTGGTGGGGCGGCCGGGCGGGCCGTCAGCCGATCGAGGCCCGGGTGATCGCCACCGCGACCCCGTAGGCGAGGCCCATGACGGCCAGCTCGGCCGTCGCCCACGCGACCACGGCCGTGGCCGCGCCGCCGCGGATCGCCGGCAGCAGCCGGAAGCGGATGTGCGCGGCCAGCGGCACCAGCAGAGCCGCCAGGGTCAGCTTGGCCACCACCAGCAGGCCGTACTCGCTGGAGAGGATCGCGCCCGGCAGCTCCACGCCGGGCGTGAGCGCCATCGTCCCGAGCCCCGTGACCAGCCCGGACAGGCTCACCAGCAGCAGGCAGACCGTGGCGATCCTGGAGAAGCGCGGAAGTACGGCCGCCAGCAGGTCACGGTGCGGCGCGACGAACACCGTCACCGCCGCCAGCCCTCCCGCCCAGGCCGCCGCGCCCATCACGTGGGTCTCCATCGAAATCATGATCGGGTCGTGCCAGACGGAGTTCACCGCGTGCCCGGTCACCGGGATAGGCAGCAGCCCGAACAGCGCCACCACGATCCGCAGCTCGGCCGGCACCTTCTCGCCGAAGCGCACCGCCATGAGCCCGATGCCGGCCGCCGCCAGCGCGCAGGCGGCACTGAACAGCAGCCCCTGCCCGGTGCCGACGCTGTCCACGTAACCGGCGATCATCGCGGGCGTGGGCACGGACCCGGGGTTCAGCTCGGCCGTCTGGAACACGATCGTGAGCAGCGCGCTGGCCGCCCACACCCAGGCGGCGGTGACGGTCAGCGGGCGCACGCGGCGCAGGACCGGCTCGGTGCGGCCGGGGTCGTCGAAACCGAGCAGCTTGGGCAGCAGGCTCATGCCGACCACGGCCACGGCGGCCAGGTCGAGCACGACCCGCACGACCGGCAGGCCGTACGCGACGACGGGGCCCGGCATGGGGATGCCCGGCACGGCCTCCTGCGCGGTCAGCCCGGAGGCGACCACGGCGGAGACGACGGCGCAGGCCAGGAACACCCCGGCCACCGCGCCGCCGCCGGCGGGGAGGACGCGGCGGCGCTGGGGAGCCTCGACGCTCACGCGCGGTCCTCCCCGTCCGATCCGTCTTGGGGCCGCCCACCGGCGTCCCCGTCACGGGCGGTGCCGCTGGGAGCGGCCCCGGAGCCGTCCACAGCACTGGGGCCGGTCACGGGTGCGGGGCCGGAGGTGGTCGCGTCGGCGGGGCGGGCGCGGCGCAGGGCGACGGCGGTGCCGGCCGCAAGCAGCAGGAGCGCGGACACGATCCACACCACGGCCATGCCCGCCCCGCCGTTGGCCGCCGCCTCGGCCGCCCGGGCGCTGTCGGCCGCATCCGAGGTTCCCGCCGTCTCCGAGGGGGCCGCTTCGGGAGCCGCCGTGGCCTGGGTGTCCGCGGAGGCCGGGGCCGTCAGGCTGAAGGTGATCTTGCCGGTCACCGGGTGCCCGTCGGCCGACAGGATCCGGTAGCCCACCACGTACGCGCCGCCCGCCGTCAGCGGCCTGACCTTGACCGTCACCTTCTCCGCGGCCACGGACGCGGCCCCGTCGGCCATCGCCGCACCGCCGGGGCCCGTGACGCCCACCTGCGCGTATCCCTGGCGTACGGCCTGGTCGAACACCAGCGTGATCTGCGCGGGCGCGGCCGACAGCGCCGCGCCGTCCTTGGGGTCGCTGCTGATGAGCACGTTGTGCGCCCGGGCCGGGAGCGAGATCCCCACCGCGGCCGACACGAGCAGCAGGACCGTGAGTAGCCGCCTCACCGATCGACAACCTTCCCTTGAACGCTTCCAAACCCGTCTATGCTCCCATCCGTGACGGACCTCTTCGGCGGCGCGGCCACCTATTACGCGCGCTATCGCAGCGACCACGGTGACGAGGCCATCGGTCACCTGGCCCGCGCGTTCGGCCCGGACCGCGTCGTGCTGGACCTCGGCTGCGGGCCCGGCACGGTGGCGATCCCCCTGGCCGGGCGGGTGCGCGCGGTGCTGGCCGTGGACCCCGACGAGGAGATGCTCGCCGAGGGCCGCCGCCTGGCCGGGGGCGCGGCGGGGGGCATCCGGTGGATCCGGGGCGACTCCACCACGCTGCGCGCGCTGCCGCCGTTCGACCACGTCGTCATGGGCAGGTCGTTCCACTGGATGGACCGCCGGGCCGTGCTGGCCGACCTCGACGCCCTGCTGCCGCCGCACGGGGCGGTGGCCCTGGTGGGGCCGGTCCGCGAGGAGCGGGACCCGCCTTGGGAGGCGGTGGTGCGGCCGGTGCGCGCCGCGTTCGGCCTGAACGAGTCCGGCGTGGACAGGCAGCGGGCCCTCGGCTCGTTCCAGGCGACCGGCGAGCACCACGACGAGGTGCTGGCGGGATCGCCGTTCGGCCGCGTCGAGTCGGCCCGGTTCGAGCGGCTGGTGTCGATGGACGTCGACGCGTTGGTGGGGCTCCAGCTCTCGTTCTCCTACAGCGCGCCCGCCCGGCTGGGCGACCGGCTGGACGCGTTCACGGAGGCGGTGCGCCGGGCCCTGCTGGCCGACCGCCCCTCGGGCGTGTGGGAGGAACGGAGGATCACCGAGGTCCTGCTCGCCCGCCGCCCCTGACCGCCAGGCCGGCCGGGACCGGCAGGGCGGGGCGGGGCGGGAGTGTTCGGGCCCGTGGGCGACCGGCATCTTGCCGGCATCACCCGAGGCGCCGCCCCGTCCGGTCGCCGGGCGCCCGCACGCGCACGGCGACCGGAGGCGGTCACAGGTCGGTGGGGGCGAGGCCCAGCTCGGCCGCGGCGGCCGTGCGGATGAGCTGGTTCGCGCGGCGGCGCGACAGCGCCTTGGGGTGGACCTGGATCTGGATGGCGAGCCCGTCGATGAGCGCGAACAGGCGCCAGCTCGCCCCCTCCGGGTCCTCGCAGGCGAACTGGCCGCGCGCCACCCCGTCCTCGATGATCCCGCGCAGCACCTGGCGGCCCTGCTGGTCCAGCCGGCGGGTCGTCTCCTCCAGGTCGGCGCTGCGGATCGACTCCGCCCAGGCGTCGATCCACAGCCGCCAGCCGTCGGCCGAGCCGCCCGGCGAGCAGCGCCGCAGCAGCGTGCGCAGCCGTTCCAGCGGGGGCCGCTCCAGCCGTTCGATGCTGTCCAGCGTGTCGCGGTGCAGGCGGGCCGCGTAGGCGAACGCCTGGGCGAACAGCCGGTCCTTGGTCTCGAAGTGGTAGAAGAGCAGCGCCTGGCTCACCCCGGCGGCCCGGGCTATGTCGAGTGTCCTGGTGTGCCCGAACCCCTGCGCGGAGATCACCTCGCAGGCCGTCTTGAGCAAGTCCTCACGTCGTAATCGGCTGAAACCTGGTGTCACAGCGGGCCACTCTAACCAGTGGCCAGAAACAGATGTAGGACAAACCGGGCATGGGTATGGGAGCGTGACCAGGAGGTGCGGGTCACATCTCCCTGATCGGCAGCCGCAGCACGAACCGGGCCCCGCTGCCGGAGTCCTCCAGGGTGAGCGTGCCGTGGTGCGCCTGGGCGATGTCGCGGGCGATGGACAGGCCGAGGCCGGTGCCGCCGGCGTCGCGGTTGCGCGAGGCGTCCAGCCTGGTGAAGCGCTGGAAGACCAGCTCGCGCTGCTCGGGCGCGATGCCTCCGCCGTCGTCCAGTACCTCCAGGACGGCGTGGCCGTCGTCCTGGCGCACGGTGACGGTGATCGTGGACTCGGCGTGGCGCTCGGCGTTGTCCAGCAGGTTCGTCAGCAGGCGGGCGAGCTGGAGCCGGTCGCCGGTCACGACCAGGCCCGGCTGGAGCGTGGTGGTGAGCTTCTTCGTGCGCGGCCTGGCCGTCTCGCCCGCGACCAGCTCGGCGAGGTCCACCGGGTCGCGGGCCATGGGCGAGCCCGCGTCGAGCCGGGCCAGCGTCAGCAGGTCGGTCACGATGGCCTGCAGCCGGTCGAGGCTGGACAGCAGGGCGCGGCCCATCTCCTCCCACTCGGCGTCCTCGGGGTGCAGCATCGCCTCCTCGACCTGGGTGCGCATCGCGGTGATCGGGCTGCGCAGGTCGTGGGAGGCGTCGGAGGCGAACCGGCGCTGCTGCTCGACCGCCGCCTCCAGCCGGTCGAGCGTCTGGTTGGCGGTCTCGGCCAGGGAGCGGATCTCGTCGGCCTGGGTCGGCACGGGCAGGCGTTTGCCCAGGTCGCTGCTCGTGATCTCGGCGAGTTCGTCGCGGATCTCCTGGACGGGCGCGAGCGTCCTCGCCACCACCCGTGACACGCCGAACCAGGCCAGGGCGACCAGGGCCACCGAGACGCCGATGAGGAACGTGAGCACGGCCGGATGGACGTACCAGGGCACGGTGCGGCCGACAACGTACACCAGCCAGTCTCCGCTGTGCTCGTACACCCGGACGACGGTCATGAACTCGCACTGACCGGGGAAGTACGGCAGGTCGCAGACCACCTCCATGCGGCTGGCGTTGAACTCGTCCGGCACGACGGTGCTCATGCGCGGCAGGCCGACGAGGTTGGCGGTGGAGGCCACCACCCCGCCCCGGGAGTCGACCACCTGGATCCCGTCCAGGTCGCTGGGGAGCACGGTGGGCAGCGCGCCGCGTTTGACCAGGTGGACCACGCGCAGGGCCGAGGTGGTCACCTCGGTCTTGCGGTAGTCCTCCGCGGTGCTGTGGATCGCCCACAGCACGAACGCGTTGACCATGATGCTGAGCAGCACCATGGCGATTCCGGCGAACAGCGTCAGCCGCGTCCGGATGGACCTGCCGAACCGTGTGACCAATCCTTTCCCCCCGGTGATCAGATGATCACACTAAGTCGCCATCGTCCTAATCAACGGAGATTCACCGCCAAATCCGGATAAAAGGTGCATTTGACGGCGCTCTATGCCGGTCCGGCAAGGCTGGTTAGAGTAAGTGAACACTGATGCCCGAGGAGAGAACGTGAATCTCGACGAGTACCGACGGGCCGCCAGGGCATGGCTGCGCGACAACGCGCCGACCGGCGAACCCGCGAACGAGGACGCGATTCCCCACGCCAAGGACTTCATGGCCAGGCTGTACGACGCCGGCTACTCCGGCATCACCTGGCCCGCGCGCTGGGGCGGCCAGGGCCTGACGCAGGCCGAGGAGCGCGCGTTCGCCGCCGAGGCCCGCCACTTCTCCCTCCCCACGTACGTCTTCTCCATCGGACTCGGCATGACCGGGCCCACCCTGGTCGACCGGGGCACCGACGAGCAACGCGCGCGGTTCGTCCGGCCGCTGCTGCGCGGCGAGGAGATCTGGTGCCAGCTGTTCTCCGAGCCGGGCGCGGGCAGCGACGTGGCCGCCCTGCAGACCCGGGCGGTCCGCGACGGCGACCGCTGGATCATCAACGGGCAGAAGGTGTGGACGTCGGTCGCCCAGCACGCCGACTGGGGCCTGCTGCTGGCCCGCACCGACCCCGAGGCGCCCAAGCACCGGGGCCTGACCATGTTCGTCGTGGGCATGCGCGACCCGGGAGTCACGGTCCGGCCGCTCAAGGACATGACCGGCCGGGCCCACTTCAACGAGGTGTTCTTCGACGACGTGGCCGTCCCCGACGCGCACCGCGTGGGCGAGGTCCACGACGGCTGGAGCGTCGCCGTCACGACCCTGCTGCACGAGCGGCTGTCGATCTCCTCGGGCGTCGGCATGGGCCGCGCCAAGGACGACCCCACCTCGCTGGAGGCGCTGCGCCGCACCGCCGACACCGGCGACCCGCTGGTCCGTGACGACCTGGTCGAGCTGCACATCCGCACCCGGGCGCTGGCCCTGTTCAACCAGCGGCTCGGGCAGGAGGCCGAGTCCGGGCTGTTCCCCGGCGCCCGGGGCAGCGCCGCCAAGCTGCTGCTGGCCGAGCTGACCCTGTTCGAGGCCGACCTGGCCACCCGCCTGGCCGGCCCGTCCGCCGTCGTCGGAACCGGGGACGGCGAGGGCGCGGGCCCGCTCGCGCACGCGATCTCCCTGGCCCCGGCCATGTCGCTGGGCGGCGGCACCAACGAGATCATGCGCAACATCATCGGCGAGCGCGTGCTCGGCCTGCCGCCCGGGCCGCGCGTCGACAAGACCGTGCCCTTCAAGGACCTGAAGGTGGGGACGCAGGGATGAGGCTCGTGCTCACACCGGAGCAGCGGGAGCTGCGCGAGGCGGTCCGCTCGTTCCTGGCCGCCGCCTCGCCGCCGGCCAAGGCCCGCGACGGCTACGACCCCGCGGTCCACGCCCGCCTCAACGGCGAGCTGGGGCTGTCCGGGCTGACGGTCCCCGAGGAGTACGGCGGGGCGGGCGCGGGCATGGCGGAGCTGGCCGTGGCGCTGGAGGAGACCGGGGCGGCGCTGCTGCCGGGGCCGTTCCTGGCCACGGCGTTCGCGGCCCTCGCGCTCACCCGGGCACCCGACAAGGAGCTGCTGGCCGGCGTCGCCGAGGGCCGGGTCGCCGCCACGCTCGCGCTGCCCGTCGTGGCCGGCGGCCTGACGGCGCGGGCCCGGAGCGGCGGCGGGGTGACCGTGCACGGGACGCTGCAGCAGGTCCTGAGCGCGGCGGAGGCGGACGTGCTGCTGGCCGCCCTGCCCGGGGCGCCGGCCGGCGAGTCCGTCACGGACCGGCCGGGGGAGTCCTCGGGCGGCGAGCCGGACGGGCTGGGGGAGTCCTCGGGCGGCGGGCTGGTTCTGGTCGCCGTGGACCTCGGCGGACCGGGCGTCAGGCGCGTCCCGCTGGAGACCCTCGACCTCACCCGGGGCCAGGCGCGGGTGGAGCTCGACGGCGCGCCGGCCCGCGTGCTCGGCCCGCTGGGAGCCGAGGGGGCCGCCGCGGTGGCCGACCTGGTGGCCGTCGCGCTGGCCGCCGAACAGCTCGGCGTGCTGCGCGCGTCGCTCGACGCCATCGTCGCCTACGCCAAGATCCGCGTCACGTTCGGCCGCTTCATCGGCTCCTACCAGGGCGTCAAGCACAAACTGGCCGACATGCACTGCAAGCTCGAACAGGCCGAGTCCATCGTCCGCTACGCCGCCTGGGCCGCCGACGAGGACCCCGCCGAGCTGCCCCACGCCGCCGCGCTCGCCCAGGCGTACGTGGGCCGCGCCTGTTTCGAGGTGGCCCGCGACCACCTGCTGCTGTACGGCGGCGTCGGCTTCACCTGGGAGCACGACGCGCACCTGTTCTACAAGCGGGCCAAGGCCGACGAGGTGCTGCTCGGCCCGCCCCGCGTCCACCGCGCCCGCCTCGCCGTCCTGATGGAGGCGTGATGGCGGCCGACGAGCCCGCGGGCGGGCACCCGCCCGGTTTCTACGCGCTGGCCGCCGCCGACCCCGGCCGCCTCGCCGTGATCGACGCCGACGGCACCCGGACCACGTACGGCGAGCTGCTCGCCCGCGTCAACCAGGTCTCCCACGGCCTGCGCGCCCGCGGGCTCCGCACCGGCGACGTGGTCGCCGGTGTGCTGCCCAACGGCCTCGACGCCGTCGTCATGATCATGGCTACCGGGCAGATCGGCCTGTACTACGTGCCGGTCAACTGGCACCTCACCGCACCGGAGATCGCCTACATCCTCGGAGACTGCGACGCCAAGCTGGTCGTCACCCACGAGGCGTACGCGGACAAGGTGCCGACCGGCGCCGAGACGGGCACGGCCGGGCTCGCCGAGGGGCGGCCGGAGAGCGCGCCCGAGGGCCGCACCGCGGGCGCGGTCATGTGGTACACCTCCGGCACCACCGGCTTCCCCAAGGGCGTGCAGCGCCGGCTGCCCGGCTCGGAGCCGGAGGCGGTCGTCCCGCTCTACATCTGGTTCCTCGGCGAGGTGGTGGACCTGACGCCGGGTCGCGACGTCCACCTGGTGACCTCGCCGATGTACCACTCGGCGCCGTGCGCGCACACGCAGTTCGCGCTGCACCTCGGGCACACGGTGGTGATCACGGCGCGGTTCGAGCCGGTCCACGTCCTGGAGCTGATCCAGCGCCACCGGGTGACGAACGCGATGATGGTGCCGACCATGTTCCACCGCATGCTCCACCTCCCGCGCGAGGTCCGTGAGGCGTACGACGTGTCCAGCCTGCGGCAGGTGATCCACACGGCCGCGGCGTGCCCCGTCGCGGTCAAGCGGGAGATCATGGAGTGGTGGGGGCCGGTGCTGTACGAGTACTACGGCTCCACCGAGTCCACGATCGCCTTCGCGGTCAAGCCGGACGAGTGGCTGGCCAGGCCCGGGACCGTGGGCCGTCCCGCGCCGACGTTCGAGGTGCGGGTCCTCGACGACGAGGGCCGCGAGGTGCCGCCGGGCGAGCCCGGCATGGTGTACGTCAAGTCGGGCCTCGGCCGGTTCGAGTACCGCAAGGACCCGGCCAAGACGGCCGCCAGCATGCGCGGCGAGTGGTACGCCCCCGGCGACATCGGCTACCTCGACAAGGACGGCTACCTGTTCCTGTGCGACCGGCGCACCGACCTCATCGTCTCGGGCGGCGTCAACATCTACCCCGCCGAGGTCGAGGCCGCGCTGCTGGAGCACCCGTCGGTCGCCGACGTCGCCGTCATCGGAGTGCCCGACGATGAGTGGGGGCACCGGGTGGTCGCGCTGGTGCAGCCGGCCGAGGGGGTCACACCCGGCCCCGAGCTGACGGCCGCGCTGCTGGAGCACTGCGCGCCGCGCCTGGCCCGGTTCAAGCATCCGCGGGTGATCGAGTACCGGGACAGCCTGCCGCGCACGCCGACGGGCAAGCTGTCACGCTCCCGGGTGCGGGAGGCGTACCTGGCCCAGCGGTGACGCTCACGAGGCCGGGGGCGTACCTGGGCTTGCAGTGACGCTCACGAGGTCGGCGGGCGGGTGGCGGCGGCCGCCCGCCGGTAACGCTCGCCCAGCTCCGCCACCGCCTCCGCCAGCTCCGGGGGGTCCAGCACCTCGAAGTCCACGCCCAGGAACCCCATCCACGCCGCCAGCCCGCCCAGGTCGTCGCCGCCGATCCGCAGCAGGCAGGTGCTCTCGTCCACCGGTTCGGCCTCCAGCCCGGCCGGCAGCCGGTCCATCCTGTCGGCGGGCGCGTGCAGCAGCACCGTCGCCCGGTACCTCCACATCGCGGTGTTGACGCCCTTCTCCACGTACTGGGCCACGTCGCCGTCGCCGGGCAGCTCGCGCGGCGCGAACCGCGGCCCCTCCGGGACGCGCGGCAGCAACCGGTCCACCCGGAACGTCCGCCAGCCGCTCCGCTCGACGTCGTAGCCCAGCAGGTACCACCGGCCACGCCGATGGACCAGACGGTACGGCTCCACGTCCCGCACCGTGGAGTCGCCCTCGTGGCCGGTGTAGTCGAAACGCAGCCGGTGCCGGTCGCGGGCGGCGTTGGCGATCGTCGTCAGCACCTCCGGCGCCACCGAGGGAGCCCGGCCGGGGATCTGCACGGTGTAGGCGTTGAGGGCGCTCACCCGGTGACGCAGCCGCGACGGCAGCACCTGCTCCAGCTTGGCCAGGGCCCGCACCGAGGTCTCCTCGATGCCCTCGACGCCGCCGCCCGCGGCCCGGCCCAGCCCGACCGCAACGGCGACGGCCTCCTCGTCGTCCAGCAGCAGCGGCGGCAGCGCGGCGCCCGCCCCGAGCCGGTAGCCGCCCGCGACGCCGGGAGTGGCGTGGACGGGGTAGCCGAGGCTGCGCAGGCGCTCGACGTCGTTGCGGATGGTCCGGGTCGAGACCCCGAGCCGCCCGGCCAGCTCGGGGCCCGACCACTCCCGGTGCGCCTGGAGGAGGGACAGCAGCTTCAGCAGGCGCGCGGACGTTTCGAGCATGCGCCCAGTCTGCCCGTCATCGCGGAAGCCTGCCTTCCGCTTTCAGCCGCCGAACAGCTTCTGCGCCTGCTGGATGACGGTCAGCACGGTCAGCGAGCCGAAGAAGGCGATCGACCAGACCAGCGCGGCCAGCCGGTACGACCGGACCTTGATGACGGACGGCAGCGCCCGGCGGTTCAGCACGATGAGCAGGATCGAATACACGAACATCATCACGGCCGCGAAGCTCGCCGACATCACCAGCAGGATCAGCGGCTGGTCGAAGCCGAGCAGCAGGATCGCGATGCCGACCAGCGTCATGGCCCACACGATGATGAAGTAGACCCGGTTCACCGAGACGGGCCGGTCACGCAGGTAGACGGTCTTGATCGTGTCGGACGCCAGCCGCGAGGTGTAGTCCACGATGCCCATGGCCGAGGCGAACAGCGCCAGCGCCCCGATCAGCCAGAACAGGATCCCGAACCACGGGCCCACCACGTCCTGCAGCGTCTCGCCCTCCACCTTGAGGAACCCGATGCCGTTGGCCAGCCCCTGCTTCCCGAACACGGTCGAGTACGCCAGCATCGACATGAACGCGATCGTCAGGAACGACACCAGCGCGAACGTCGAGGCCTGCTCGATGTTGGCGAAGCGCCACCAGGCGCGCCACCGGGCCAGGTTCTCCTTGGTGGGCGCGAACTGGAAGCCCGTCGAGGAGGCCGCCTCCTCGTGCCCGGTGACCGGGCTGACCAGGCGCGGCACGTACAGGCCCATGCCGAAGCCCTTGTCGCGGATCCAGTTGCTCTGGCAGAGGTTCTGGCCGCCGCCCGCGCCCGCGTAGGCGATGGCGCCCATGAGCAGCGCGAAGTCCAGCGGCGGGACCGGGAACCGGGCGCCCACCGTCAGCCCCCTGCCCAGCTGCACCCAGCTCTCGGCGGTGATCGCCAGCGCGACCGCCACCACCACGAGGATCGTCACCAGCGCGATCTTGACGAAGATCACCCGTTCCAGCGCGACGTAGATGACCGGCGCCAGCGTCAGCCCGAGCGCGATGACCAGCAGCATGCCGATCGCGATCCAGCGCACGCTGCCCTCGCCCGAGCCGGTGAGGTACGTGACCATGGTCGCCGACGTGGTCACCCAGCCCGGCCACAGGTTCGACGCGAGCGTCATCAGGACGAACACGATGCCCCAGTGCCGCCACAACCGGCTGAACCCGGTCAGCGCCGTCTCACCGGTGGCCAGCGTGTAACGCTCGATCTCCATGTTGAGGAACCACTGCGTGATGATGCCGATCGCCGCGCCCCAGATGAACACCAGCCCGACCTGGGAGGCGATGTACGGCCAGAGGATGAACTCGCCCGAGGCGAGCCCCACGCCCGCTCCCACCAGTCCCGGGCCGATGATGCGCCAGGGGGAACGCGGTGGTTCGGGCAGGTCGCGGACGGTGACGGACGGCAGGACTCGTGCGGGGACGGTCGGAGTGAACTCCGTCATCGCGGATCTCCTTGTTCGGCTCCCGGTAGAAGCTCAAACCAGCGGATAACCGGTTATTTTCCTGCTTTACGGCGGCTTATTCACATTTGCACAATATTTGCGGCGGCGGGTGACCGGAAGACGCGGTGCACGGATCGGTGTCCCATGGCTCCGCGAGCATCCAAGAGCGTCGGCGGCCCACCCTCCCGCCGCCCTCCGGGCCCCGCCCACCCTCGTCCCGCGACCCGCGCCTGTCCACCCGCGCCCGGCCACCTTCGTCCGGCATGTTCGTCCCGCCACCCGCGCCCAGCCCACCTACGTCACGGCCACCTTCGTCCGGCCGGCTTCAGGTGATGAAAGGGCGCCCACGGTGGCTGACTGGGGGCTATCGGCCCGTGACAACGACGTACTCGCCGGCGTCCGTGAAGCCCGTCACGCGCCCGCCCTGCCGCATCAGCCCGCCCAGCGCGTCCCGGACCGCCAGCCGCCACGCCCTGCCCGCTCCCGGGTCGCTCCGCCGCAGCGTCTCGATGTCGTGCGGCGTCGCCACCAGCGTCACCGGCCCGTCCGGGCGGCCCCTCACCGGCCGCTCGCCCTCCACGCCCAGCCCCACCGTGTACGGCGGAGGCGGCGGCTGCTCCGGCTCCTCCTCGAGCCGCCACGCCATGAGCAGCCGGTCGGACTCGTCGCCCTCGTTGATGGCGTCGGCCATGACCCCGTAGAAGTTCTCGACGTACTCGGTCGGCCGCGCACCGAGCTTCACCAGGTTGAACCGCGCGTTCCTCCGGACCAGCGGGTCGAACGTCCAGGTGATGCGGGTCAGGTCATGCTCCAGGCACCAGGCGCGCTGGTGGAGCTTGAGCGCATAACCGATTCCGCGCCCTATGGCGGCTCCGGTCACGTGGGAGTGCAGCGTGCGCCCCGCCGCCAGGAACCCCACGGACGCGCCCACCAGCCGCTCACCCTCGTACGCTCCGGCCACGTACCCGCCGGTGTGGGCGAACCCGATCATCAGCTCGACGGACACGGGGGCGTTGGCGGGATCGGGATGCCAGATGTCGTCGAACAGGCGGTGGACGTCCTGAAACTCGGGGATCCGGTGCAGCTCGCGAATCGTCACCCCGGTCCGCAGAGCCGCCTCCTCCGCCACCCGCCACGCCCCCTCCACGCCACCGGCCCTCAGTGCACCCTCCACGCCGCTGTGACTCCGCGCATCTACCGCTCCGCTGTCCGTCCGCCAGGCGGCCTCCACTCTGGCCTCCGCCGGGTGGCGGCTCTCCGCCGGCTGCTCACTCATGGTCACGCGCCCCCCTTATGTCGCTCATTTCGGCGCCTCAGGAGTCTCCATGTCGCGCGGCGCCTCAGGAGTCCCTGCGTACTCGGACGCGAGGGCGTACCCCGCTCCGCGGCCGTCGGCCCGCCGTACCAACCGCCCGGCCGACACCCGTACGGCGCTCTCGGTCCCGTCGTTCACGGACGGCAGCCCGGCGGCCGCGGCCACGCGCCCGCGCTCGTCGCACACGATCCGCACGTCCGGCCATGCGCCTGCCGGCACGGCGGCCCGCAGGTGGGCGCCCATCCGGGCCAGCGCGAACCGCGCCAGCGGCCCCAGCTCGCCCGGGTCGCCCGTCACCACGACCAGGGTGATGGGAAGGGCGGCTCGCGCGGCCCGCACGACGTCCTCCAAGGCGGACAGACGCCGCAACCCGAGGAAGACCACCAGCCCGTCGCCGTGACCGCGGCCGTTCTTACCATCGCCGTCGAAGGAGATCGGGGTGCCGCGCAGCGCGTCCATTGCCGGGGGCGGCGCCCAGGGCGCGTCGAGGGAGTACGGCTCCAGGGCGAGGATGGGGAGCAGCGGGGCCGGCCCGGGATCGAGCCGCGCGAGCCGCTCACAGGCCCGCACCACATCCTCCCGCTCAGCCGCCCCCAGGCCATCTCCTGGCTCGGCCCCCAGGTCATCCACCCGCTCGGTCAGCGGGTCGCCCTCCCGTTCGGCTCGCGCGTCACCCTCGCGCTCAGCCTGCAGGTCATCCTTCCGGTCGACTCTCGGGGGGTATGGCTCGGCTCTGAGGTCGTCTGGCTCATCCCCTTCGTTGCTTCGCCCCGGACCCGAACCCAGCCCGGAGGAGAGTACGGTCCCGGGGAGGGCGGTCTCAGGGCGGGCGGGAAGGGCGAGTGCTGGGCGGGCGGCGAGGGCGTCACACTGAGACGCCCCCTGGAGCAGGGTGAGCGTCGCCGTCGCCACTCGCACCAGCCGCCGCTCCGGGTGCCCGTCGAGCCGTTCCAGAGCCAGCCCGAGGAGTGTCGCGTACAACGTCATGAGCTCGCCGAACGCCAGCCGGCTGTCCTCCTCGGCCTGCACCTGTGGCACCAGTTCGCGCCACACGGCCATCGCGCCCGCAGGTACGGGATCGTCCAGCCAAGCCCGCGCGACCGCTCCCAGCACGCGCGCCACGTCTCCACCGCCGGCCCCCTCACCGGAAAGCGATCCGCCGCGCCCCTCAGCGGATCGCCGCGGGCGCGGCCTTCCGCCCGAGAGCCTTCCGCCGGCCAGTGGTCCGCCCCATCCTGTGTCGAGGAAGCGCGCGCCTGGTCGACCGCCCGGGAGCGGTGCGTCCGAGTCTGTGCCGCTTGCCGCGCGCGATTCCTCGGCGGGTGGTGGCGCGCCCGAATCCTCGCCGGGGAACGGGGCGCCCGGTCGTTCGCCCGGAGCCGGGCCGTCCGGCCGGTACGAGTCGGCGAGGACGGACCAGTACGAGTCGGCGAGGACGGAGAAGAACAGGGCTCGCTTGCCGGGGAAGTTCGAGTAGACCGCGCCCCGCGTGAGCCCCGCCCGCTCCGCTATGTCATCGACCTTGACGTCGCGGAAGCCGCGCCCGGCGAACTCATCGCGCGCCGCGGCCAGGACGCGCGCCCGGTTGCGCTCCTGCGACTCCGCCCTCGTGATCCGCCCCATCCGCTCACGATATCGCCCGTACCTGCCCTCTGATCAGCCTGAACCCAGCCCTCGGCCGGTCCGGCCCCCAGTCCTCGTGCCGGTCTGAACCCAGCCCCCTGATCAGCCCGTTCCTCTCTCGGGGCAGACCTGCCGCAGTGCTCGGGTCAGCCTGCATACTCTCCGACATCGGCCGCGACAGGTTCTGCGGCACCAGGTCACGTCCACGACCGAGCTCGCTGGTCCGGCCGCCACCGTGGAGCGTCTCCACTGCTCCGGCTGAGAGGCCCCGGCAGGTAGCGCCTGCCGGGCTCGGAGTGGCGAGGTCGCGCCGAAGTGCCACATGCCGCGCATCAGGCTGGTGCAGCAGCTACGGGCCAGGCTCGAGGCGCGCACTCCCGATTCAGCGCCTCACCAACACCGTGCGGGCAAGACCTCCAGAATCATGGCTGGCCAGGGATCAGGGTGTCGCGGTGAAGAAGGGCATCCAGTTGGGGCGGCTGAGGGCGTCGGTCCAGCCGGTCAGGGGGATGACCTTCTGCTTGCCCGTCACGTCGACCAGCACCAGGCGGTAGCGGGATGTGCTGCTGTTCGCGCGGTCCTGGGCCCAGGCGATCAGGTGCGTGTCGTCGGCCCAGGCCAGCGACTGTGTGATGACGTGAACACCGGGTGGTTTCAGGAGGGTGGTGTCGCCCGAAGCGACGTTCGTGACGAAGGGGGCTGAGCCGGTCCTGCCGCCCATGGCCAGCAGTCGTCCATCGGGGGAGAGCCCGGCGGGCTGGTCGCTCAAGGACTCCTGGGCGGGGCCGGGACGAGAGCGCCCCGTGAGGTCGTAGTACTTGCGGGGTCGCTGGCGAGCCCCGGTCCACTCCCAGATCAGCGAGCCGTCGCGACTCCAGGAGAGATCGTCGCGCAGGCCGGCCGAGTCCGGGTCGCCGGGCAGGTCGTGGAAAGTGGTCTTGCCGCTCTCCACGTCCACCATGGCGAAGCCGGTCCTGACCTGCCGCGTGTCCGGTTCTGCGGCGGGATCGGCGAGCAGCCCGGGAACGCGCTTGTACGTGGTCACCAGAAGCCGTTTCCCGTCCGGTGACCAGGTGACGCTTCCCGCCACCGCGCGGCCGAGGTCGATCCAGCGCCGTTGGCCGGCGGCGGCGGTGTCGACCAAGCCGATTCGGCGCGCGGGCAACGTCTCTTCCAGCACCGCGGCGGTCCGGCCCGAGGGCGCCACGGCGACCCATCCCCATCGCGCCCCCGTGTAACCACCCGTGCCCGCGTGGGTGAGCAGGTACCAGGAGCAGCTCGGCTCGCAGGCGGCGTATGCGGTGAGCGCGACGTGACCGGCGGCGACGCGGTCCGCCGGGATCGGGCGGCGGAGATCGGCCGCTATGTCCCCCTGCCAGGTCGCGCTGGTGGTGATGTCGGGAGCGTCTCCTGCGACGAGCGGAGGCACCGTGACCACGCCGACGGTGACGGCGGCGACCAGCGCGGCCGCGGTGGTGGCCGCCCTTGTGATCCGCACGCGCGTCCGCTTCCGCCATGCGGCGTGCGCCACGCCGACCGGCACCCTGGCCTGGTCGGCCACCGCGCCGAGGGCGTTTTTCACCAGCTCGTCAGTGCTCATGTCGTGTCCTTCCCGGGAATCGCTCACGGTGAAGCCTTCGAGCGGGTGTACAGGTCGTGGAGCTCGGGGCACAGCTGCAGGAGCCGGGCCAGGGCCCGGTGGGCGGTGCTGCGAACGGTGCCGATGCTGCAGCCGAGGATGGCGGCCACAGTGGACTCCGAGTGGTCCTCGAAGTACCGGAGCACGAGCACGGCGCGTTGTTTGGCGGTCAGCATGCCGAGCGCCTTCTGGACCACGATCTTGAGCTCGATGTCGTGCGTCGCGTCGGCGTCCGCCCGCTCGGGGAGCTCCGGGACGGCGTACTCCCGCCTGCGCCGCCACCACGAGATCTGCTGTCGGTACATGACCTGCCGGAGATAGCTGTCGGGGTCGTCGATCCGGCTCCATTTGAGCGCCGTCTTGGCCAGGCTGGTCTGCAGCAGGTCCTCGGCCGCGTGCTGGTCTCCGGCGGTCAGCAGGTAGGCCAGCCTGATGAACGCGGGCGAGCGCGCCGACACGAATTCGTGAAACTCTCGCTGCTCGACGGAATCCACGATCACCTCCACATACTCACAGGGCCGGCGCGACGCCGCTGAAAACAGTGCCGGAGCGGGGGATCTCGCCGCCGAGCGCCTGGGTGACCGTCACGAAGTGGTAGCCACGAGCGGAGAGCCCGCGCAGCACGCGCGGGATGGCTGCCACCGTGGTCGGGTGGATGTCATGAAACAGGATGATCGCGCCGGGTTTCGCCGCCGACAGGGCCGCGCGGGTCACCCTGGCGGCGTCGCGGTACTTCCAATCCAGCGTGTCCACGTTCCACATGACCAGCGGATGTGGCGTCTGCGCGCGGACGACGGCGTTGACGGCGCCGTACGGGGGACGCACGACGCTCGGCGTCACCCCCGCCGCCTTCCTGATCGCCTCGTCCGTACGCCGCAGATCGTCGCGTACCTGGGCTGCCGTCAGCCTGGTGAGATCGCGGTGCGACCAACTGTGGTTGCCGAGCTCGTGCCCGGCTTCGGCCGCCTGGCGCACCACGTCCGGGCTCAACGCGGCATTCTGCCCGACAACGAAGAACGTGGCCCGCGCGTGGAACCTGGCCAAGTGGGCCAGCAGCGCCTGTGTCCAGGGCCCAGGCCCGTCGTCGAACGTGAGCGCCACGCACTTGGCCCGGTGGCAGTCGACGGCTGGGGCCGATTCCGCGGTCGGTGGAGCTGAGGGCCGCGGGGAGACAGGCGGCTCCAGGACCAGGCGCCGCTCAGGTCGGATGACCTGCCGCTGCACCCTGTGCCCGAAGTCCGACAGCAGCGACCGCGTGACCGCGGCCGGCAGCACGGCCCGCAGCTGCCCGGCGGGCGCCGCCCCCACCACAGCCTCGTCGAAGCTCACCACCAGGTCCCCGCGAGGCGTGAACGCCAGATCGTCCAGGTAGCGGGCCCGGGAGGCGGCATCAGCCATGACGGCCCGCAACGCCTGAGCGTCGAAGCCCGGCTTCCTCGACAGGGCAGTGCCCAGCGCGGCGGCGAGCTTCCCGATCGAGCCTGACTCGACAAGCGCGGTCGCGGGCACGACCTTGCCGGTCTCCCGTCGTACCACCGCGTGGTGGTGGACAAGCCGTCCCCGGCCCCGCCGAGCCACCACTCGGTGTAGCGCACTCCGATGACGTCTCCCGAGGCGGCCAGGAAGGCGAAATGCAGGTTGAGCTCCGCGGTGTGGCTCCGGGTGTCCTGCTCGCACGCCTGGCCGGCGAAAACGGCGCGCCGGCTCTCTGTCATGCGGCGCAGCGCCGTGGTGAACGGCTCCGCGCCGGGCACCTGAGGGTAGGCGATCGACCAGGGGCACAACTGGTCGTCGCGGGTGTCGCGGATCACGCGAAGGGCGTCGATCCACGTCGGCGAGACGGTCGCGATCTCGTCGGTGTGGTGCGCCACGCCCAGGACTGCGGGCGTCCGCCGGCCCTGCTGAGCCGGCGTCGCCCCGGAGGCGGCCCAGGCCGCCGCCACCAGACCGGTGACGACGAGCAGCAGGGTCTTCATGTGGACACGTTTCACGGCCGCCGGAACTCCACTCTTCATGACGAATGACGACAAAACACGCGTTGGGTAACCAATCGGGTAGATGCGTGTTCCCCGTGTTTTGTTGTCATAAGGACGCGGCAGGGTGCGGTCATCTTTGCGACCTGCCGAAGACGTTTTTCGCCGTGATCAAGAGGTGCCGTACGCGCGGGCGGTCCGGACCCACTCCCCACAGAGCCGCCGTCACCGGCGCCGGCCCCCGGCCCCGACCGGCCTTCCAGGCAAGGTGCTGCTCCGCCTCGTCGCCCGCGATGGGACTGGCCGGTCTGACTGCGCGCGCCGGCCGGAGGTGGCCCGCGATCGCGAGGGGGGTGTCGCCCAGCACGTACGCGGGGGTGTTCCGCATCCCGGCCAGGCCGATGTCCGTCATGATCAGCTCGT
>NZ_JBFAIA010000121.1:0-25417 GCF_040654455.1 Nonomuraea sp. NPDC050691 | reverse complement strand
GCCCGCTCGCCCGCGGCCTGGGCGCGCTGCTCTCCCGCATGCCCGGAGCCCCCGACGGCTGGGACCCGGACGGCCGGGGCCCCGGGCGCGACGGGGGAGGGCGTGACGGCGGGGGGCGCGGCGACGGTCCCGGATCGGGGCGCAGGCCGCCGTCCCGCCCCGCCCGGCCGCCCGTCGTGCTGCGCCTCGGCAGCCCGCGCCGGCGCATCAACGTCGGCCTCATCGGCATGACGTTCATCCTGTCGATCTTCGCCGGCCGCCTGATCCAGATGCAGGGCCTCGACTCCAAGGTGTACGAGGCGCAGGCCGCCAGGCAGCGCCTGCAGACCCAGCAGATCCCCGCCAAGCGCGGCACGATCACCGACGTCAGCGGCCATCCGCTGGCCGTCACCTCCGAGGCGCGCGAGATCGCCATCGACCCCAGCGTGGTACCCCCGACCGCGCGTCCCGCGGTCGCCCAGGCCCTCGCCGCCCACCTCGGCAAGACCGAGCAGGAGATGGCCGCCAAACTGGCCGAGACCGGCACCCGCTACCAGCTGCTGGCCAGGGACGTCGATCCCGCCGTGGCCGCCCGCCTGCTCAAGGGCGGCGTGCCCGGCCTGACGGCGAAGAAGACCTACCGGCGGCTCTATCCGGCGGGCGACCTGGCGGGCAGCCTCATCGGGTTCGTCGGCGACGAGGGTAAGGGTCTCGGTGGCATCGAGGCGGCCAGGAACTCCCTGCTGGCCGGCCGCGACGGCGAGCAGCGGGCCGAGACGGGCCGCGACGGCCAGCCCATCCCCATGACCAGCACCCAGCGCACCGCTCCGGTCGACGGCCGCGACGTGCGGCTGACCATCGACCGCGACATCCAGTGGGCCGCCCAGCGGGCCATCGCCGAACAGGCGAAGGAGGCGGGCGCGAGCAGCGGCACCGTCATCGTCATGGACGTGCGGACGGCGCAGATCATCGCCATGGCCAACGCCCCCGAGCTCGACCTGAACAACTGGGGCAAGGCCCCGCCCGGCCTGTACGTCAACCGGGCCGCCGCCGACGTGTTCGAGCCCGGCAGCACCAACAAGGTCATCACGGCGGCGGCGACCCTGGAGGCCGGCGTGGTCAGCCCCGACACGGTCTTCCAGGTGAAGGACAACATCAAGTGCGCCGACCGGGTGCTGCGCGACGCCCACCCGCACCCGCCGGAGTCGATGACGTTCCGCGAGGCCATGGCGCAGTCCAGCAACGTCGCGACCATCATGGCCGCCCGCAAGATCGGCAGCGAGCGGCTCTACCGCATGCTCAAGGCGTTCGGCTTCGGCGCGACGCCCGGCGGCGGCGTGCCGGGCGCCGGCGCGGGACTGCTGCCCGACTACAAGACCTGGTCCGGCAGCCAGAGCTGCACGGTCGCCTACGGCCAGGGCGTGTCGGTGACCGCGCTGCAGATGGCCAGCGTGTACCAGACGATCGCCAACGGCGGCGTGAAGATCGAGCCGCAGATCGTGGCCGGTACGACGGATGCTTCGGGGAGGTTCGTCCCGTCCGCCTCGGGCAAGAGGACCCGCGTGGTCAGCGAGAGGACGGCCAAGGAGATCACCACCATGCTGGAGGCCGCGGTGAGCGCCCAGGGCACGGGCGAGCTCGCCGCGATCCCCGGTTATCGGGTGGCGGGCAAGACGGGCACCGCGGACCGCTACGATCAGCAGTTGGGCCGTTACGACGGATACACGGCCTCGTTCGTGGGGTTCAGCCCCGCCGACGCCCCCCGGCTGGTGGTGCTGTCGGTGCTGCAGAACCCGAAGAACGGACACTTCGGCGGGCAGATCGCCGCGCCCGTGTTCAAGGATGTGATGACGTTCGCCATCAAGAGCAGGAAGATCCCGCCCACGGGTTCCACCGCGCCCGCGGTGCGGACGCGCGCGGGACAGTGACCAGGGAGGGTACGCTGCCGCCGTGCGTCCCCCGTCGTCTATGCGTCCAACGACCAGTCCGCCCCGCCCGCTGACCGGGCTGGCGACCATGCTCGACGCCGAGTCCGGCTCGGCGAGGTCGCCCCACGCCGCGCTGACCGGTGTCACCATCGACTCGCGCGAGGTCCAGCGCGGCGACCTGTACGTGGCCCTGCCCGGCAGCACGACCCATGGCGCGGCCTTCGCGGCGCAGGCCATGGCGCGCGGCGCCGCCGCCGTCCTCACCGACGAGGCGGGCCGCGAGCAGGCCGTCGCGACCGGGCTGCCGGTGCTGGTCGTGCCCCACCCGCGCGCCCTGCTCGGGCAGGTCGCCTCCTGGGTGTACGGCCAGCCGGCCCACGACGTCCAGGTGCTCGGCGTCACCGGCACCAGCGGCAAGTCCACCACCACGTTCCTGCTGGAGGCGGGGCTGCGGGCGGCCGGGCACACCACGGGCCTGGTCGGCGGCGTCGAGATCCACGCGGGCGACCTGGCGTTCCAGCCGCGGCTGACCACGCCGGAGGCGTCCGAACTGCACGGCCTGTTCGCCCTCATGCGCGAGCGGGGGGTGACGGCGGCGGCCATGGAGGTCTCCAGCCACGCCCTGGCGCTCGGCCGCGTCGACGGCGTCTTCTACGACGTGGCGCTGTTCACCAACCTGTCGCAGGACCATCTGGACTTCCACAAGGACCTCGACGACTACTTCTCCACCAAGGCCCGGCTGTTCCAGCCGGAGATGTGCCGGGCGGGCGTCACCAACCTCGACGACCCGCACGGCCGGGAGCTGCTGACGCGGGCCAAGGTGCCGATGACGACGTTCTCGGCGCTCGGCAACCCGGAGGCGGCCTGGCGGGCGCTCGACACACGGCTCGGCGCCGACGGCAGCGCCTTCCGCGTGGTGGGCCCCGGCGGGGTCGAGGCCGACGCGCAGATCGCGCTGCCCGGCCCGTTCAACGTCGCCAACGCGCTCGGCGCCGTCGTCACCCTCGTCGAGGCCGGCGTGCCGCTCCAGACGGCCGTCCACGGCATCGGCACGATGACCGGGGTGCCCGGCCGCATGGAGCGGGTCACGGGCGCGGACGACGACTTCCAGGCCGTGGTCGACTACTCCCACAAGCCAGGCGCGGTCGAGTCGGTGCTGACGTCCCTGCGGGAGGTCACCGCCGGGCGGCTCACGGTGGTGCTCGGCTGCGGCGGCGACCGTGACACGGGCAAACGGCCCCTCATGGGCGAGGCCGCGGCCCGGCTGGCCGATGTGGCGATTTTCACCAGCGACAATCCCCGTTCGGAGGATCCGCTGGCCATCCTGGCCGCCATGATGGACGGAGCGCTCCGCGTTCCGCGGCACGACCGCGCTCATGTGATCATTGAGCCTGACCGCGCGGCCGCGATCGAGCTGGCGGTCGGCCGGGCCGGCCGCGGCGACGTGATCGTGGTGGCGGGCAAGGGCCATGAGCAGGGTCAGTACATTTCAGGCGAGGTGATCCCCTTCGACGACCGCGAGGTCGTCGCCCGGGCGATCGACGCACGCAAGGAAAGCAGGAAGCACGCATGATCCCGTTGCCTCTGGCCAGGATCGCCGAGATCACCTCGGGGGCCCTGTCGGGCATGGCCGACCCCCGCGCGGTGGTCCGCGGCCCGGTGGTGATCGACTCGCGGGACGTCCGACCGGGATCGCTGTTCGTCGCCTTCAAGGGCGCGCGCGTGGACGGTCACGACTACGCCGCCCAGGCGGTCCGGGCCGGAGCCGTCGCGGTGCTCGCGAGCCGGGCGGTCGACGCCCCCGCGGTCGTGGTGCCCGACACCGCCGCCGCGCTGGCCGCCCTGGCCACCGCGCAGAGCGCGGCGCTGCCCGGCGCCACCGTGATCGGCGTGACCGGCTCGGCCGGCAAGACCACCACCAAGGACCTCCTGGCCCGCCTGACGGCCCGCATGGGGGCCACGATCGCGCCGGTCGGCTCGTTCAACAACGAGATCGGCCACCCGCTGACCGTGCTCCGGGCCGACCACGAGACCCGGTTCATGGTGCTGGAGCTGAGCGCCCGCAACATCGGCCACATCCACGCGCTGACCCGCATCGCGCCGCCCCGCATCGGCGTGGTCCTCAACGTCGGCACCGCCCACCTCGGCGTGTTCGGCGGCAAGGAGGCCATCGCCAAGGCCAAGGGCGAGCTCGTCGAGGCGCTGCCGCGCGACGGCGTCGCGGTGCTCAACGCCGACGACCCGCTGGTGCGCCAGATGGCCGCGCGCACCGAGGCGCGCGTCACGCTGTTCGGGCGCGCCCCGGAGGCCGCCATCCGCGCCGAGGACGTCACCTTCGACGAGCGCGGGCGGGGCTCCTACACGCTGACCACCCCGTCCGGCTCCGCCAGGATCTCGCTCCAGCTGTACGGCGAGCCGGCGGTCGAGAACTCCCTGGCCGCCGCCGCGGCGGCCTACGAGCTGGGCCTGCCGGTCGCGACCATCGCCGCGGAGCTGAGCGAGGCGACCCCGCGCAGCCGCTGGCGCATGGAGGTCACCGACCGGCCCGACGGCGTCACCGTGATCAACGACGCCTACAACGCCAACCCCGACTCGATGCGGGCCGCGTTCGCCGCGCTCGGCACGCTGGGGCAGGGACGGCGGCGCTTCGCCGTCATCGCCGCCCTGCGCGAGCTGGGCGAGGACGCCGCGGAGCTGAACAACGACCTGGGCCGCCTGGCGGGCGGCGCGGGCCTGTCCGGGCTGGTGGTCGCCGGCCCCGAGGCGGGCCCGGTGCTGGAGGGGGCGTTCGCGGCGGCCGGCCGCGGCGGCGCCCCGGCCGCGGCGACCGGTGGTGACGGGGCCCCGGCCGCGTCCCGGGAGACCCCCACCCACCCGGGGGACATGTCCGCAACCGGGGACATTTCCGGAACGGACGAGATGTCTGGAACGGGCGAGACGCCGATCGTGCACGTGCCCGACGCGGAGGCCGCCGCGGCGCAGGTGTCGCAGTGGCTGCGGCCCGGCGACGTCGTGCTCGTCAAGGGGCCCCGCGCGATGAGCCTTGAGAGGACGGCCGAGCTGCTGCTCGGGGGTGCCACCCAGTGACCGACATCATCATCGCCGGCGCGGTGGGACTCATCCTGTCGATGCTCGGCACCCCCCTGGCCATCCGGCTGTTCTCCCGTCGCGGCTACGGGCAGGAGATCCGCGAGGAGGGCCCGTCCGGCCACTACGACAAGCGTGGCACCCCCACCATGGGCGGCACCGTCATCGTGCTGGCCTCGCTGCTGGCCTACGGCGGCTCCCACCTGGCCACGCTGGCGCCGCCCACCGTCTCGGGCCTGCTCGTGCTGTTCCTCATGACCGGCCTCGGCGCGGTCGGCTTCCTCGACGACTTCATCAAGATCTACAAGCAGCGCAGCCTGGGCCTGCGCAGCGGCGCCAAGGCGCTGGGCCAGCTCGTCGTCGGAGCCATCTTCGCGGTGATGGTGACGCAGCAGGCCAACGTCTACGGCATCACGCCCGCCGAGCCCCGCCTGTCGTTCCTGCGTGACTTCGGGCCGTCGATCGGCATCGTCGGGTTCACCGTCTGGGTGCTGATCATGATCGTCGGCTTCTCCAACGCGGTGAACCTCACCGACGGCCTCGACGGTCTGGCCAGCGGCGCGACCGGCGTCGTGCTCGCCGCGTACGTGCTGATCGGCAACTGGCAGCTGCGCAACAACTGCATCGACCAGCTCGGCCCCAACTGCTACTGGGTGCGCGACCCCCTCGACCTGGCCGTGGTGGCCGCCGCCGTGCTCGGGGCGCTCATCGGCTTCCTGTGGTGGAACGCGCCCCCCGCCAAGATCTTCATGGGTGACACCGGGTCGCTCGCGCTGGGCGGCGTGCTGGCCGGCCTGGCCATCGCCACCCGCACCCAGCTCCTGCTCATCATCCTCGCCGGCCTGTGCGTGATCATCACCCTCTCGGTCATCATCCAGGTGGGCTTCTTCAAGATGACCGGCAAACGGGTGTTCCGGATGGCGCCGCTCCAGCACCACTTCGAGCTGAAGGGCTGGGCGGAGACCACGATCGTGGTCCGGTTCTGGCTGATCGCCATGCTGTGCGCCGCGCTCGGCCTCGGCCTGTTCTACTTCGAGTGGATGCCCCGATGACCACCGCCAGACCGTCCGCCCCGGTGAGGAGGGCCGCCACGTGACCGGGCTCACCTGCGTCGCCGGGCTCGGCGTGTCCGGCACCGCCGTCGCCGAGGTGCTCGCGGCCCGGGGCGAGCGGGTCGTGGTCGTGGAGGCCGTCGAGGGGGAGCGGCAGCGCGCCGCCGCCGCCGGCCTGGCCGCGCTGGGCGTCGAGACCCGCTTCGGCGCCATGGACCTGCCCGAGGGCGTCACCCGGCTGGTCACCACGGGCTGGGCGCCCCACCACCCGCTGATCGCCGCCGCTCTGCGGGCCGGCGTCGAGGTGGTCGGCGAGGTCGAGCTGGCCTGGCGGCTGCGTCCCGCCGGCGCGGCCCCCTGGCTCGCCCTGACCGGCACCAACGGCAAGACCACCGCCGTGCGCATGCTCACGTCCATCCTGCTGGCCGCCGGCCGCAACGCCCTGGCCGTGGGCAACGTCGGCGAGCCCGTCATCCGGGCCGTCACCAGGACGGGCGACGAGGCGGGAGGAGAGCGGTACGACGCGCTGGCCGTCGAGCTGTCCAGCTTCCAGCTTCACTGGTCGGGCTCCCTGGCGCCGCTGGCCGCCGCGGTCCTCAACGTCGCGCCCGACCACCTCGACTGGCACGGCTCCATGGAGGAGTACGCCGCCGCCAAGGGCCGGATCTTCGAGCGCGCCGGCACCGTCGTCTACAACGCCGACGACCCCGAGGCCGCGCGGCTGGCGGAGCCGTACCCGGAGGCCGTCGGCTTCACGCTGCGCGTGCCGCGGCCCGGGCAGGTGGGCGTGGTCGAGGACCTCCTTGTGGACCGGGCGTTCGTCGCCGACCCGGTGGAGGCGGCCGAGGAGCTCGCCACGCTGGCCGATGTACGCCCGCTCGCCCCGCACAACGTCGCCAACGCGCTGGCCGCCGCCGCGCTCGCCCGCGCCGCCGGCGTGCCGGCCTCCGCCGTGGGCCAGGGCCTGCGCGACTTCACGCCCGACCCGCACCGCCTTCAGCACGTCGCCCGCCTCGGCGAGGTGGACTACGTGGACGACTCCAAGGCCACCAACCCGCACGCCGCCGCGGCGGCCCTGTCGGCCTACCCGTCGATCGTGTGGATCGCGGGCGGACAGCTCAAGGGCGCCGACGTGGACGAGCTGGTGCGCCGGGCCGCGCCGAGGCTGCGCGGGGCGGTGCTGCTGGGCGCCGACCGCGGCGTGATCGCCGAAGCACTCGCGCGACACGCCCCGGATGTCCCCGTCGTGGACATCTCCGCCCAAGACACTGGTGCGATGGACGAAGTCGTCACCGAAGCCGCCCGTCTGGCCCGCCCGGGTGACACCGTGCTGCTCTCGCCGGCCGGCGCGTCGCTCGACATGTTCGCGGGGTACCCGGCACGGGGGGAGGCCTTCGCGCGTGCCGTACGCGGGCTGAAGGCCGCCACGTGAGCGCCACCACCGAGGACCGGCCGCGCCAGAGCGCCGTCGAGGGACCGTCGGGCTGGGCCCGCGAGCAGCTCGCCGCGCTGAGGGAGCTGCTGGGCAAGCCGCTGACCACCTACTACCTGATCCTCGGATGCAGCGCCCTGCTGCTCGCGCTCGGGCTGATGATGGTGCTGTCGGCCTCCAGCATCGAGGCGATGCAGAAGACCGGTAACCCGTTCTCGTGGTTCATCAAGCAGTCGTTCTCGGCCGCGCTCGGCGTGCTGGTCATGTGGGCCTGCTCCCGGCTGCCGCACCGGTTCTTCCGGTGGGCCGGCTATCCGCTCATGGCGCTGTCGATCATCGCGCTGGTCATGGTGCTGTTCATCGGCTCGTCCGAGCTCGGCGCGCAGCGGTGGATCTACGTCGGCCCGCTGACCCTCCAGCCGTCCGAGCCGGCCAAGCTGGGACTCGCGCTGTGGGGCGCCGACCTGCTGGCCCGGCGGGCCCGGCACGGCCGCATCGAGTGGCGGCACATGCTGATCCCGCTCATGCCCGGAACGGCCATCCTGGCCGTCATGGTCATGCTCGGCCGCGACCTCGGCACC
Organism: Nonomuraea sp. NPDC050691; assembly: GCF_040654455.1. Taxonomy (NCBI): domain Bacteria; kingdom Bacillati; phylum Actinomycetota; class Actinomycetes; order Streptosporangiales; family Streptosporangiaceae; genus Nonomuraea; species Nonomuraea sp. NPDC050691. The sequence goes on along the minus strand of NZ_JBFAIA010000121.1, from coordinate 17,358 downwards.
ACGCTCGTGCTGTTCATGATCTTCCTGGCGCTGCTGTGGGTGGTGGGGGCGCCGATCAAGCTGTTCGGCGGCATCCTGTCGCTGGCCGTGCTCGCGGCGATCATCATGATCAAGGTCGAGCCGTACCGGATGGCGCGCATCGGCGCGTTCCTCGACCCGTGGGCCGACGCGCAGGGCGCCGGCTACCAGGCGGTGCAGGGACAGATCGCGATGGGCTCCGGCGGCTGGTTCGGGCTCGGTCTCGGCAGCAGCCGCGCCAAGTGGAGCTGGCTGCCCCACGGCGAGAGCGACTTCATCTTCGCCATCCTCGGCGAGGAGCTCGGCCTGATGGGCACCCTGGTCGTCGTGGCGCTGTTCGGCCTGCTCGGGTACGCGGGGCTGCGGGTCGCCACCCGGGTCAACGACGCGTTCGTCCGGCTGGCCGCCGCCGCGATCGTGGCCTGGATCGCCGGTCAGGCCATCGTCAACATGGGCGCCGTCCTCGGCGTGCTGCCCATCACCGGCATCCCGCTGCCGCTCGTCTCGTACGGCGGGTCGGCCCTGCTGCCCACGCTCGCCGCGCTCGGCATGCTGCTGTCGTTCGCCAAACGCGAGCCCGGCGCCCGGGAGGCCCTCGCGGCCCGTGGCCCCGGACCGGCCGCCCGGGCCCTAAGCTGGCTGGGCCTGGGACGCGCCGCCCGAGCCAGATCCAGGGCCGGGAGCGGCGCCCGGCGCTGAGGCGCCGCGCGGCCGGGCAGGACGTGAGAGACGGGACGCTGGGGCACGACGTGAGGGAGTGGACATGAGGGTGGTCCTCGCCGGGGGCGGGACGGCCGGCCACATCGAGCCGGCGCTCGCCCTTGCCGACGCGCTGCGCCGCCTCGACCCGGGCGTCGGCATCACGTGCGTGGGCACCGAGCGCGGCCTGGAGACGCAGCTCGTCCCGGCCCGCGGCTACGACCTGGAGCTGGTGCCGGCCGTGCCGCTGCCCCGGGCGCTCACCCCGCGGCTGCTCACGGTGCCCGGCCGGCTGGCGGGCGCCGTCAACGCCGTCGCGGCCGTCCTCGACCGGGTCTCCGCCGACATCCTCGTGGGTTTCGGCGGGTACGTCGCCACGCCCGCCTACCTGGCCGCCAAGCGGCGCGGCCTGCCGATCGTGGTCCACGAGGCCAACCCGCGCCCCGGCCTGGCCAACCGGCTGGGCGCGCGGCTCGCCGAGCACGTCTTCAGCGGCTTCCCCGAGCCGGCCCTGGCCGGCGCCGCCTACATCGGCACGCCGCTGCGCCGCGAGATCGCGACCCTCGACCGGCTCTCCACGGGCGACAAGGCCCGCTCCTGGTTCGGGCTGGAGAACGACCGGCCCACGCTGCTCGTCTTCGGCGGCTCCCGGGGCGCGAGGTCGCTCAACCAGGCGGCGCTGGCCGCCGCCCCCGCCCTGCGCGCCGCCGGGATCCAGGTGCTGCACGTGCTCGGGCCGAACAACGTCCCCGACCACGAGCCGCCGCCCGGCGACCCCCAGTACGTCCTGCTGCCCTACGTCGACCGCATGGACCTCGCCTACGCCGCCGCCGACCTCGCCCTGTGCCGGGCCGGGGCGCTGACCTGCGCCGAGCTGACCGCGGTCGGGCTGCCCGCGGCGTACGTGCCGCTGCCGCACGGCAACGGCGAGCAGCGCGTCAACGCCGAGCGCATCGTGGCGGGCGGCGGCGGGCTGGTGACCGACGACGCGGAGCTGTCCGCCCAGTGGATCGTCCACCACGTGCTGCCGATCCTGCGCGACCCCGAGCGGGTCGCCGTCATGTCCGAAGCGGCCTCCCGACTCGGGCGCAAGGACGCCGATATCATGCTCGCGAGGAAAGTCTTGGAGATAGCCGGATGAGTCTGGTCAAGCTGGTCGACCCCATCGCCACCGAGGACCTGGGCCGGGTGCACTTCATCGGCATCGGCGGCGCGGGGATGTCGGGCATCGCCCGCATCCTGCTCAAGCGCGGCGTGCGCGTGTCCGGCAGCGACGCGCGCAGCAGCGACCTCGTGGGCGAGCTGCGCCGGCTCGGCGCCACTGTGCACATCGGGCACGCCGCCTCGCACATCAAGGACGTCGACACCGTCGTCGTCTCCACCGCGATCCGCGACTCCAACCCCGAGCTGGGCGAGGCGCTCAAGCAGGGACTGCGCATCATCCCGCGCGCCGCCGCGCTCGCCTCGGTGATGGCCGGCCGCACGGCCGTCGCCGTCGCCGGCACCCACGGCAAGACCACCACCACCTCGATGCTCACCGTGGCGCTGCAGAAGTGCGGCGCCGACCCGTCCTACTGCGTCGGCGGCCAGCTCGTCACCACCGGGCTCGGCGCCGACGAGGGCTCCGGTGACGTGTTCGTCGCCGAGGCCGACGAGAGCGACGGCTCGTTCCTCATGCTGGCCCCCGACATCGCCGTGGTCACCAACGTCGAGGCCGACCACCTCGACAACTACGGCGACCCCCGCGCCGTCCACGACAGCTTCGCCCGCTTCAGCGAGCGGATCGGCTCGCTGCTCATCGCCTGCGCCGACGACCCGGGCGCGGCCGGGCTGGCCGAGGCCGCCCGGGCGCGCGGCCTGCGGGTGCGCACGTACGGTGAGGCGGGCGACCTGCGGGTGACGGACGTGCGGCCCGACGGGTTCGGCACGCGCTTCACCGTCGAGGGACGCGGCGAGGTCCGGCTGGCCGTGCCCGGGGCCCACAACGCGCTCAACGCCAGCGCGGTGATCGCCGTGGCCGACGAGCTGGGCCTGCCGTTCGAGGAGATCAGGGACGGGCTCGCGGCCTTCGGCGGGGCCAAGCGGCGCTTCGAGGCCAAGGGCGAGGCGGGCGGCGTCGCCGTGTTCGACAGCTACGCCCACCACCCGACCGAGCTGGCCGCCGACCTGCGGGCCGCGCGCGACGTGGTGGCCTCCTACTCCGGCGACGGGCGGGTCGTCGCGATCTTCCAGCCCCACCTGTACTCGCGCACCCGGTTCTTCGCCGACGACTTCGGCACGGCGCTCGGGCTGGCCGACGAGGTGATCGTGCTCGACGTCTACGGCGCCCGCGAGGACCCCGAGCCGGGGGTGTCGGGCGCGATGGTCGCGGGCCGCGTGCCGCTGCCCGCCGAGCGGGTCGCGTACGCGCCCGACCGCTCCGCCGTCCCGGGGCTGGCGGCCTCCCGCGCGCGGCCGGGCGACATCGTGCTCACCATGGGCGCCGGGGACGTGACGGAGCTCGGCCCCCAGATCCTGACGGAGCTCTCCGGCCGCTGACGCCTCCCTCGGAGGACCGCCGGACGCGTCAGGGGCGGTGCGGCCGGGGCGCCGCGCGCTGGGCGCGCCTCGGGCGGCGCGGGCGGGGACCGGCGTAGGTTCGGTGCCGTGATCGGGTCGGATGGCCGTGGAGCCGGGAGAGTGATGAGGGCGCGGACGGCGTTGCTGGTGCTGCTGACCGTGGGCGTGGTCGGCGTCGCGGCGTGGCTGGTGTTCTTCTCGCCCGTCCTGGGCGTCCGCTCCGTGGAGATCGTGGGAAATCTCACAGTGCCCGAGGACCGGGTGAAGGAGAAGGCGGCGGTGCCCTCCCTGCACCCGCTGGCCACGGTCGACCTGGAGGAGGTCGAGGCCCGGGTCCTGGGCCTGCCGCAGCTCGCCACGGCCAAGGCCGAGCGGGTCTGGCCGGGGACGCTGCGCATCCGGGTCACCGAGCGCCGGCCGGTCGCGTCGCTGCCCGTGGGCGGCCGGGCGGCACTGGTCGACGCGCACGGCGTGGTGATCGAGGTCAGGGACCTGGCCCCGGCGTGGCTGCCGGTCCTCAAGGTGGACCGGCCGGCCGCGGGCGATCCCGCGACGATGGCCGCGCTCAAGGTCGTGCAGTCGCTGCCCGGCTCCCTGGCGGGCAGGGTGCGCGAGGTGAGCGCCACCACGGCCGAGGGCGTGTCGCTGGAGCTGACCGACGGGCGCACGGTCTTCTGGGGCGGCGCCGAGCGCGGCGAGGAGAAGGCGCGCATCCTCGCGCGGGTGCTGGGACGCAAGGCCGACGTCTACGACGTCAGCTCGCCGGACGTGGTGACCCTCAAGTGATCTTATCGCGGCGCATCTGGTAATGATCCTTACCGGTGGCCGGAAGCGGGCGTTTCCGCCGTCCGATCAGGGCGGGCGCGAGAGGTTCGCCGCGCCTGTGCGCGCCGGCGGCCCGGCCGTGAGAGCCTGTACGCGGGACGTGCGGCGGAGGAGTGCCCCGACCTGGCGAGACCACAGAGCGAAACGGACAGCCCGCGACACGCCGGACGTGCTTGCGGCGCGGTTAGTTGACCCGCCCGGAGCGTACTCCTACTGTCCGTATCAATCCTCAGGTTGACATAAATCTGAATCTCAACTTGAGGTTGAGACTTACTCGAACTGAAGAACGCGGAGACATCCGCACCGAAATGGCAAGTAAACGAGCGGAAAGGCCCCTCGTCGTGGCAGCACCGCAGAACTACCTCGCGGTCATCAAGGTCGTCGGCATCGGCGGCGGCGGAGTCAACGCCGTCAACCGGATGATCGAAGAGGGACTCAAGGGCGTCGAGTTCATCGCGATAAACACCGACGCCCAGGCGCTGCTGATGAGTGACGCCGACGTCAAACTCGACGTGGGCCGCGAGCTCACGCGCGGACTTGGCGCCGGCGCCAACCCCGACGTGGGGCGCAAGGCGGCGGAAGATCACCGTGAGGAGATCGAGGAGGTCCTCAAGGGGGCCGACATGGTCTTCGTGACGGCCGGCGAGGGCGGCGGCACCGGCACGGGCGGCGCGCCCGTCGTGGCCAACATCGCCCGCTCGCTCGGCGCCCTCACCATCGGCGTCGTCACCCGGCCGTTCAGCTTCGAGGGCCGGCGCCGCGCCATGCAGGCCGAGGCCGGCATCGAGACGCTGCGCGACGAGGTCGACACCCTCATCGTGATCCCCAACGACCGGCTGCTGTCGATCTCCGACCGGCAGGTGAGCGTGCTCGACGCGTTCAAGGCGGCCGACCAGGTGCTGCTGTCCGGTGTCCAGGGCATCACCGACCTGATCACCACGCCCGGTCTGATCAACCTCGACTTCGCCGACGTCAAGTCGGTCATGTCCGGCGCCGGTTCGGCGCTCATGGGCATCGGCCACGCGCGCGGCGACGACCGCTCGGTCGCGGCGGCCGAGATGGCGGTCTCCAGCCCGCTGCTGGAGGCCAGCATCGACGGCGCCCACGGCGTGCTGCTGTCGATCGCGGGCGGGTCCGACCTCGGCCTGTTCGAGATCAACGAGGCGGCCCAGCTCGTGTCCACAGCCGCGGCGCCCGACGCCAACATCATCTTCGGCACGGTCATCGACGACGCCCTGGGCGACGAGGTGCGGGTCACCGTCATCGCCGCCGGCTTCGACGACGTGCCTCCGCCGGTGGAGAAGCTGCCGCGCCCGCAGAACCGCCCCGCCGCCCCGGCCGCGCCGCCGGTCTCCTCCCCGGTACGGCCCAGCGTCGCCCCGCCGACCGTGAAGGCCGAGCCCGCGCCCCGCGCGGAGCCCCGGCCGGAGCCGCGCATGGAGGCCAGGCCCGAGCCGAGGAGCGACTTCCGGCCCGAGCCCCGTCCCGAGGTGAGGCCCGAGCCGCGGCCGGAGCTGCGGGCCGAGCCGATGCGGCCCGTGGAGAGCGTCCCCGAGCCCGCGCCCGACCCCGAGCCGGTCGTGGCCGAGGAGCCGCCGGGCCCCGTCTCGATCCCGCGGCCCACGCCCGAGCCGGCCAACCCGCCCACCCCGATCACCTCCCGCATGTCGGAGCCGGCCAAGCGCCGCCCGGTCGTCTTCGAGGAGCAGGAGGAGGAGCTCGACGTCCCCGACTTCCTCAAGTGACCGTCGCGCCCTCGCCGCTCCGCTCCCGTTCCAGGGGACGGCGGAGCGGCGCCGCTGTGTGCGGGGCGCCTCGGGGGAGGCGGGAGGGCCCCCGGGCCATGGTGGGTGACGGCCATGAGACCTTTCCGTACGCGGGGTCGTCCGCGTGGCGCGCCGTACGGGGCGGTCGTGATGATCGGCCCGGTCGGCGGGACGGGACGGGCACCGGGCATGATGGGGGCCTGCGGGGGCCGCGAAGGCCCCATGACTGAGGCGGGACGGGCAGGGCAGTCCTGAGGGGAAGGGACAGGCGCGATGAGGCGGGACGAGATCGCGGCCGGACTGGCCGACGTCGAGCAGCGGATCATGGACGCGTGCCGGGCGGCCGGGCGCGACCGCGGCGAGGTCACCCTGATCGCCGTCACCAAGACCCGCCCCGCCGAGGACGTGCGGATCCTGGCCGGGCTGGGCGTGCGCGACGTCGGCGAGAACCGCGACCAGGAGGCCGCACCCAAGGCCCACGAGCTGGCCTCCCTCTCCCTGACCTGGCACTTCGTCGGCCAGTTGCAGACCAACAAGGCGCGCTCCGTCGCCGGGTACGCCGACGTCGTCCACTCCGTCGACCGCCTGCGCCTGGCCTCCGCCCTCAGCAAGGAGGCCGGGCGGCTGGGCCGGGAGATCGGCTGCCTCGTCCAGGTGTCCCTGGACGACGACCCGGCCCGGGGTGGTGCGCTCCCGGCCGACGTGCCGGCGCTGGCCGACGAGATCGCCGCGCTCGACCACGTCTGGCTCGGCGGTGTCATGGCCGTGGCGCCGCTGGGCGAGGACCCGGGCAAGGCGTTCGCGCGGCTGCGCGAGGTGGCGCAGGCCGTCCAGGAGAGCCACCCGCGCGCAACCATGATCTCGGCGGGGATGAGCGAGGATCTGGCGGAGGCCGTCGCGCACGGCGCGACACACGTGCGGATCGGTACGGCGTTGCTCGGCCGTCGCAAGCCCTTCGTCAGGTAATGTCCCCTCAAGTGGGCTTCAGGCCCGCGCATCCAGTAGAGGTCGATCAGCGGTGAGCTTCAAGGGGGTACGGCTACCGCCTCGGGCGCTGCGACAGGCCCGAGCGAGTGCGACCATGAGCAGGAGGACGACGTAGCGATGGCCGGCGCGATGCGCAAGATGGCGGTCTACCTCGGTCTCGTGGAGGACGACCGTTACGAGAGGTACGACACCTACCCGGACGAGTACGCCTACGAGGACGAGGCCCCCCGCACCGGCGAGGAGCGGCCCGTGACGGTCCAGGACCGCGACGAGGAGACCGACCCGGGCGTCCCCGCGCCCCGGCCCGCCACGGCCGTCCTGGAGCGCCGTACGACCGATCTGGCCCGCATCACCACGCTCCACCCCCGCACCTACAACGAGGCGCGGACGATCGGCGAGCACTTTCGTGACGGCACCCCCGTCATCATGAATCTGACCGAGATGGTTGACAGCGACGCCAAGCGCCTGGTCGATTTCGCGGCAGGTCTGGTCTTTGGCCTACACGGCAACATCGAACGTGTTACCAACAAGGTGTTCCTGTTGTCCCCTGCCAATGTCGAGGTGACCGCCGAGGACAAGGCTCGAATCGCGGAACGCGGGTTCTTCAACCAGAGTTAGAGTCTCTGTATGCCTATCGCACCCGACCGGGTCTCGCCGAGGCCCCCAGGGCACACCAGAAGGGGAGGCGCGGCCAGCCCGTGGCGATCGTAAGTCAGATCTTGGTCGTCGTCCTGTCGCTCTACCTGGTGCTGCTCATCGGCAGGATGATCTTTGAGACGGTTCAGGCCTTCGCCCGCCAGTGGCGACCCTCCGGGGTCGTACTGGTGCTGGCCGAAGCCACATACACCGCAACAGACCCACCCCTCAAGTTCCTCCGCCGTTTCATTCCTCCGCTCCGGTTGGGTACGGTGGCCTTTGACCTAAGCTTCACAGTCCTCTTCATCGTCGTCCTGCTCTTGATCCAGATCGTTGGATGGATGGGCCGGTGACGGGGACCGCGGGGCACAGGTCGAGATCCAACTCGTGTCCGCGCTGAAGTGATTCGGGATCCCCGTCCCTCCGGACAGACTCCAAGCGCGCCAAGGAGACCAAAAGATGCCGCTGACGCCCGCTGACGTGCGGAACAAGCAGTTCAGTACCACCCGGTTGCGGCCGGGCTACGACGAGGAAGAGGTCGACGCCTTCCTCGACGAAGTCGAGGCCGAGCTTGACCGCCTGATCCAAGAGAACGAAGAGCTGCGCGCCAAGCTGGGCGAGTGCCTGCGCGGGAAGGTGCCGGGCGGCATGAACATGCCCATGGCCTCCGCGCCGGTGCAGGAGCAGCCCAAGCCCGAGATGATGGCCCCCCCGCAGCCCGAGCCCATGCGGGCGCCGGAGCCGCAGCCCCAGCCCCAGCCGGTCCCCGTGGCCATGAACATGCCTCCCGCCGAGGACAACATGGACACCGCGGCCCGCGTGCTCGCCCTGGCCCAGCAGACCGCCGACCAGGCGATCGCCGACGCCCGGCGCGAGGCCGACGAGACCGTCACCCGCGCCCGCCGCGAGGCCGACGAGATCCTCACCAAGGCCCGCCGCCAGGCCGAGCAGGTCATCGGCGACGCCCGCGCCCGCGCCGAGACGCTGGAGCGCGACGCGCAGGAGCGCCACCGCCAGGCCATGGGCTCCCTCGTCCAGACCCGTGACGAGCTGGAGCGCAAGGTCGAGGAGCTGCGCAGCTTCGAGCGCGAGTACCGCAGCCGCCTCAAGCTCTACCTGGAGAACCAGCTCGCCGAGCTCAACGTCTCCGCCGAGGGCAGCGGTGCCTTCCCGGTGATGTCGGGTGGTCCGGCGGCCGCCGCTCCGGCCCTGTCCCACGCGGTGCCCCAGGGTGCTCAGCAGCCGCTCCCCGGCGGCCCGAGCCCGTTCGGCGGCGACGGTCCGCAGGGTGCTTTCCCCGGCGGTGACGGTCCTCACAACGACCGCCGGTAAAGTAACGGGTCGACCAGGCCCGTCACTTCGAAAGAGCCCTCTGTGATCCTCATCAGCGCTGGTTTGGTGCTCGCGGCGGTCGTCTTGCTGATCGCGGGCTTCGTCCTGGCCAAGGTGTACCTCATCATGTGGTCCATCGTGGTCAGCGTGCTGTCCGCGCTGTTCCTGGTGATCGGGGCGTTCCTTCGGCGTCACGAGCTGTTCCCCAGTGGTGGGCGGGCCGCCCCTCCGGTGGGCCACCTGCCGCCCGGCATGCCGTACGGCCAGACCGGCCCGACGGGCGTGCCGCAGACCGGCCCGACGGGAGCGTCGCCGTCCCCGCGTCCGCGGGTGCAGCAGACGGCGACCGTCCCCGCGTCCGCCCCCCTCCGCGTGCCGGCGACGGGGATCTCCCCTGACGCGCTCGTCCTGGTGATCCCGGGACGCAAGCGCTACCACGTCGCGGGGTGCCGCCAGCTGGTCGGCCGGGATCACGAAGAGCTCACCTACGAGGAGGCGCGCGAGGAGGGCTTCACGCCCTGCACGACGTGCCTGCCCGACGCCGCCCTCGGCGGACGGCAGCTCCCCCCCGCCGCCGACTCCGAGGCCTCCGCCGGATCCGCGACGTCGTCCGCCCCCCCGGCGTCGTCCGGTCCTTCCACCTCCAGCGGCCCCGCGGTCTCCACGGGCAGCCGCGCCGAGCCGGCCGGTCCGGGGGAACCCGACGACTCCTCGGCGTCCACGCGGATCCTGCGCCCGCCGGCCCCCACCGGCACGGGCCGTCCGCCCGCCGCGCCGAAGCCCGCCGCGCCCCCCGCGAAGGCTTCCACCCCCGGCACGGACCCTGCCGCCAAGCCCGGCCCCGGACGCCCCTCCCAGTCCGCTTCGGACCCCGGCTCCAAGCCCGGCCCCGGACGCCCCTCCCGGCCCGCCTCCGACTCCGGCCCCAAGCCCGGCGCGAAGCCCGGCCCGGCCGACCCCGCCACGTCGGGCTCTGCCGCGTCCGGTTCGGCCGCGTCCGGCTCGGGTGGTTCGGCCGCCTCCGCCAAGCCAGGTTCGGCCGCGTCAGGTAAGCCCGGTTCGGGCTCGTCCTCCGAGCCGTACGCGTGGTTCGCTCGTCCGGCGGCCGGCGAGGAGCCGACCGGCGACGACACGACCGGCAAGGACACGACCGGCAAGGACACGCCCGAGAAGACCTCCGGCGACGACGCCTCGCCTGCCCCCTCCAAGGGCGTCCCCGTCAAGGACGTTTCCGGCAAGGACACCCCTGGGAAGGACGCCGCCGAGAAGGAGACGCCCGGCAAGGACGGGCCCGGCAAGGGAGCGGGCGGCTCGGCCAAGGGCGGCCCGGCCAAGGGCGGGCCGGCCGCGAGACCTTCGGCCGCCGCTCCCGGAGCGGACTCCGGTGACGACGAGGCCGACGACCAGCAGACTTCTCCGTCGGTGGCGTTCACCCCGGCCTCGCGCGGCCCCAAGGCGCCCGCGGGCCGGTCCGGCCCCGCGGGTTCCCGCCCGGGCGAGGCGACCCAGATCTTCCCGGTCCGCTCCGAGGGGATCGCCCGGCCCGCCAGTGGCGCGGAGGCCAAGGACCGGACGCTCGAACGGCCTTCTGCGGCCGACGACCGGACGCGGGAACGGCCTTCGGAGGCCGACGACGAGCAGGGGCCGGAGACCCGGCCGCAGCGCGCCGTGTCCGCCACCGGTGAGCCGGTCGAGTCTCCCGCCCGCAAGACGGGGGCGCGAGACGTCCCGGCCCGGCCCGCGTCGGCCTCCGAGCCCTCCGCGAAGCCGAAGGGCCCCCTCCCGGGCAGCGCCTCCTCGAGTTCCAAGACCCCGGCCTCCGGCGACGCCTCTTCAAGCTCCAAGGCCTCCGCCTCGGGCGGCTCCTCCTCGGGTGCCAAGAGCCCGGCTTCCGGCGGCTCCCCTTCGGGCGCGAAGGGGCCGGCCTCGGGCGGCCCCGGCGGGCCGTCCGCTCCCAAGCCGTCCACAACCGTCTCCAAGGGCTCGACAGCCGTCTCCAAGGGCTCGCCGGCCGACGCCGAGGACTCCACCGCGGACGCCAAGGGTTCGACGCCCGGCGCCAAGGTCACGGGTGCCAAGGAGACCTCTGGCGGGGCCACGGAGGCGTCCACCGGCTCCAAGGGCGGGTCCGGCGGGGGCGCTAAGGGGTCGGCCACGGTCAAGGTGATCGAGGGCACGAGCCGTTACCACGCCACCGCCTGCCCCCTCGTCCGAGCCGTGGGAGACTCGGGCGTCCTGGCCATGCCCCTGGCCGAGGCCGAGGAGGCCGGGCTGACGAGCTGCTCGGTCTGCCGCGACGACGACGCCACCGACGACTGACCACCGCACAAGGCGCGACCCTCAAGGCGTCCGGCACCACAGGCGGCGGGACACCCCGAAACCACGGAAGGCGGGGCACCCCCTCAAGGGGCGCCCCGCCTTCGTCGGTTCGCTCAGACGCGCCGGAGCTGGAAGGTCAGGCCCAGGTCCGCGTCCTCGTGGACCGTCAGCCCGTCCTGCGCCCCCTGCGTGACGGACGTGGCCAGGACCTCCTCCGCCACCAGCGATCCGCCCGCCGCCAGGGCGGCCGTCAGGTCGGCGTTGGAGGACGTCCACCACAGGGCGATCCGGTCCGTGATCGACAGGCCCGACGCCTTGCGGGCCTCCTGCACCAGGCGGATCACCTCGCGCAGCAGCCCGGCGCGGCGCAGCTCGTCCGTGAGCTCCAGGTCGAGGGCGACCGTCTCACCGGTGCCGGTGTCGATCGCGCCCGTCTCCACGGCCCAGCCGGAGCGCGGCTGCTCGGTGACGATCACGTCGTCGGGGCCGAGGGTGACCTCGCCCAGCTCGCCGGCCTCCAGCGTGACGGTGCCGCCGCCGCGCAGCGTGCGGGCCACGGACGCGGCGTCGGCGGCGCCGACCGCCGCGGCCACCACCTTGGTCTGCGAGCCGAACCGCTTGCCGAGCGCCCGGAAGTTCGGCTTCACCGTGTACGACACGAGGTCGGCGCTGAAGCCGGACATGTCCTCCAGCGCCTGGACGTTCAGCTCGTCGGCGATGAGGTCGCGCAGCTCGGCCGGGAGGGCCGGCCAGCCGTGCGCCCCGACCAGGGCCCGCCGCAGCGGCTGCCGGGTCTTGACGCCCGAGGAGGCGCGGGCCGAGCGGCCCAGCTCCACCAGGCGGCGCACCAGCGCCATCTGCTCCGACAGCGCCGGGTCCAGCAGCTCCTCGCGGGTGACCGGCCACGACGCCAGGTGCACCGAGGCGGGGGCGTCCTCGCCGCGCAGCACGTCCCACAGGTAGTCGGTGACGAACGGCGCGATCGGCGCCATCAGCCGGGTGACGGTCTCCAGGCACTCGTACAGCGTCGCGAACGCCTCCCGCGAGCCCTGCCAGAAGCGGCGGCGCGAGCGGCGCACGTACCAGTTGGACAGGTCGTCGAGGAAGTCGGCCAGGCGGCGGCCCGCCCGCTGCGTGTCGTACTCGTCGAGCGACGCCGTCACCTCGGCGACCGTGCGGTGCAGCTCGGCCAGCGCCCACCGGTCGAGCAGCGGACGCTCGGACACCGGCGGCGCGGAGGCCAGCATCGCGGGCGACCACGATTCGGCGTTGGCGTACAGGGTGCAGAAGGAGGCGGTGTTCCAGTAGGTCAGCAGGACCTTCCGGACGATCTCCTCCAGCGCGTTGTGGCCGACGCGGCGGGCCGCCCACGGCGAGCCGGAGCAGGCCATGAACCAGCGCAGCGCGTCGGCGCCGTGCTCGTCCATCAGCGGGATGGGCTCCAGCACGTTGCCGAGGTGCTTGCTCATCTTGCGGCCGTCCTCGGCCAGGATGAGGCCCAGGCACAGCACGTTCTCGTACGACGACTGGCCGAACACCAGCGTGCCGACGGCCATGAGCGAGTAGAACCAGCCGCGCGTCTGGTCGGTCGCCTCGCAGATGAACTGCGCCGGGTAGACGCCCTCCGGCTTGCCCCGCGCGCCCCACTGGGCGAACGGCATCGAGCCCGAGTCGTACCAGGCGTCGATCACGTCCGGCACCCGGCGCGCCTCCGCCCCGCAGTCGGGGCAGGCGAAGGTGACGTCGTCCACGTACGGGCGGTGCGGGTCGAGCGCGGAGACGTCGCGCCCGGCGAGCGTGCCCAGCTCCTCCAGCGACCCGACGCAGGTGACGTGCGACTCGTCCTCGCCGCACACCCACAGCGGCAGCGGCGTGCCCCAGTAGCGGGAGCGCGACAGCGACCAGTCGACGTTGTTGCGCAGCCACTCGCCGAACCGGCCCCACTTGATCGTGTCGGGGTACCAGTTGGTCGTCGCGTTCTCGGCCAGCATCTGGTCCTTGACCGCGGTGGTGCGGATGTACCAGGACGGGAGCGCGTAGTAGAGCAGCGCGGTGTGGCAGCGCCAGCAGTGCGGGTAGCTGTGCTCGAAGTGGCCGCCGCGGAACAGCAGGCCGCGGGCCCGCAGGTCCTCGGTCAGCTCCTCGTCGGCGTCCTTGAAGAACCGCCCGCCGACCATGGGGACGTCGTCGAGGAAGCGCCCGTCGGGGCCGATCGGGTTGACCACCGGCATGGCGTAGCGCTTGGTCACCGCGAGGTCGTCGGCGCCGAACGCCGGGGCCTGGTGGACCAGGCCGGTGCCGTCCTCGACCGTCACGTAGTCGCCGAGCACCACGTAGTGGGCGCCGGGGATGTCGACCAGGTCGAACGGCCGGGTGTAGGAGGTGCGCTCCAGCTCGCGGCCGGTGAAGCGGGCCACCTCGGTGGCGCCGTCGCCCAGCACCGGCAGCAGCGGCTCGGCCACCACCAGCACCTCGCCGTCGGCGGTGCGCGCGGCGACGTAGGTCACGTCGGGGTGGACGGCGACCGCGGTGTTGGACACGAGCGTCCACGGCGTCGTGGTCCAGATGAGCAGCGAGGCGCCCAGCTCGGCCAGCCGCCCGGAGGTGGCGGGCATGCGGACGTAGACCGACGGGCTGCTGACGGTCTCGTAGCCGCCCGGCTGGCCCAGCTCGTGGTCGGACAGGCCGGTGCCGCAGCGCGGGCAGTACGGCGTGATGCGGAAGTCGCGGAACAGCAGGCCCTTGTCGAAGACGACCTTGAGCGACCACCAGACCGACTCGATGTACGACGGGTCCATCGTCCGGTAGGCGGTGGACAGGTCGATCCAGTAGCCCATGCGCTCGGTCATCTGCTCGAAGGCGTCGACGTGGCGCAGCACCGACTCGCGGCACTTGGCGTTGAACTCGGCGATGCCGTACGCCTCGATGTCCTTCTTGCCGGTGAGGCCGAGCTCCTTCTCGATGCCGACCTCGACGGGCAGGCCGTGGCAGTCCCAGCCGGCCTTGCGCGGCACGCTGAACCCCTGCATCGACTTGTAGCGGGGGAAGAGGTCCTTGAAGACGCGGGCCTCGACGTGGTGCACGCCGGGCAGGCCGTTGGCCGTGGGCGGGCCCTCGTAGAAGACCCAGGCGGGGTTGCCGTCGTTCTGCTCGACGGAGCGCTCGAAGACCTTCCCGTCCCGCCACCGTTCGAGGACCTCGCGCTCGAGCGCGGGCAGGTCGACCTGCGCGGGAAGAGAGCGGAAACTAGGGGAAGACATCTGGGGCGCGCCTCCACGCGTTCACTGTCGGACAGGATGCGTGAAGGGACGAAGCCGTGCGGCTCCGCGGTACCACCCTTCTTGGCCCCAGGAGTGCGGGGCCCACTTCATTGGTCTGCTGCCGGTTCTAATGAGCTCCGGGGAGCCGTTCTTCCGGCGGCTCCGGGGTGATGTCCCTCACATTTCGGGGGCCCCATCGACGCCTTGCAGATTCACACCATAACGCAGAGCGCGGCCCGGGTCTTCCCGGTTTCCCTGGTGAGGTCCCTGCCTCCGGTACGGAAGTCGTAAACGGCGACAAAGTTGCGGGAATGGAGTGGCTGTCGGAGGAGTTGAAGGCGCGCGGCGGGATAGTACGGGAGAGGTAAACGGGACGGCGGGTCGTTTGCCGTTCCGTTATAGGGCACCTAAGCTGCCCGCACCACTCATGGCCTTGATCAGCATGGAGGCACTCATGGCGGCAGTCACGCAGACCACCACTCCCTCGATGTGGTCGGACGAAGAGCTGGCCGAGGTACGCGGCACGCTGCGGCGCGAGATCGACGAGCTCAACGCGGACATCCGCCGTCATGAGTCCGAGATCGCCTCGGGTGATGTGACCCAGGGCGCCGGTGACGACCAGGCGGACGCCGGCGCCAAGACGTACGAGCGGGAACGCGAGATCGCCCTTACCCTGAATGCGCGCGACCTCGTCGCGCAGAACGAACGTGCGATCGCCAGGATCGACGCAGGGACCTATGGAGTGTGCGAATCGTGCCACAAGCCGATCGGCAAGGAGCGCCTGCAGGCGTTCCCGAGGGCGACGCTGTGCGTGGCCTGCAAGCAGAAGGAGGAGCGCCGGTAGCGAGGCGGCGCGCCCGTCTCGTCGTCGTCCTCGTCGCGCTGGCGGCCGTCGTCTACGTGGCCGACCTCGTCAGCAAGACGGTGGTGCTGCGCACGCTTGAGGGCAAGGCGCCGCTCGTCGTCATCCCGGACGTCCTGCAGTTCCGGGTGATCTTCAATTCCGGTGCCGCGTTCAGCATCGGCACCGGAATGACGATAGTCTTCACCTTCATCGCCGTCGGCGTCGTGGTCGCCATCATCCGCACGGCCCGCAAGCTGCGCAGCCTGCCCTGGGCGATCACGCTGGGGCTGCTGCTCGGCGGGGCGTTCGGGAACCTGACCGACCGGCTGCTGCGCTACCCGTCGGGGTTCGGCAGGAGCAGCCAGTTCCAGGGGCACGTGGTCGACTTCATCGAGGTCCTGCCCGGGCACTTCCCGGTGATCGACTACTTCCCGGTGTTCAACGTGGCCGACTCGGCCATCGTCTGCGGCGGGATCCTGGCCGTGGTCCTGGCCTGGCGCGGCTACCAGATCGACGGAACGAGGGAGGGCAAGTGACCGAGCGGCGCAGCCTGCCCGTGCCCGACGGGCTGGAGGGCGAGCGTTTGGACGCCGCCCTGTCCCGGTTGTTCGGCTTCTCCCGCACCCGGGCGGCCGAGCTGATCGGCGCCGGCGAGGTGACGGTCGACGGCCGCGAGCCCGCCAAGTCCGACCGCGTCCAGGCGGGCGCGTGGCTGGAGGTCACGCTGCCGCCCCCGGTCACCACGCCCATGCCCGTCGCCGAGCCGGTGCCCGGCATGCGGATCGTGTACGAGGACGACGACATCGTCGTGGTGAACAAGCCCATCGGCGTCGCCGCGCACCCCACGGTCGGCTGGACCGGCCCCACGGTGCTCGGCGGGCTGCTCGGCTCCGGGCACACGATCGCCACCGGCGGCGCCGCCGAGCGCCAGGGCATCGTGCACCGCCTCGACGCCAACACCACCGGCGCCATGGCCGTCGCCAAGAGCGAGCACGCCTACTCCCACCTCAAGCGCGCCTTCAAGGAGCGCACGGTCGACAAGCGCTACCACGCGCTGGTGCAGGGCCACCCTGACCCGTTCCGGGGCACGGTGGACGCCCCCATCGACCGGCACCCGTCGGGCGACGGCCGGTTCGCGGTCGTGGCGGGCGGCAAGCCGTCGGTCACGCACTACGACACGATCGAGGCGTTCCGGGCGGCGTCGCTGCTCGACATCAAGCTGGAGACGGGCCGCACCCACCAGATCCGGGTGCACATGTCCGCGCTGCGCCACCCCTGCGTGGGCGACCTGCTGTACGGCGCCGACCCCACGCTGGCCGCGCGCCTCGGCGTCGGGCGGCAGTGGCTGCACGCGGTGTCGCTCGGGTTCGAGCACCCGTCGAGCGGCGAGTGGATGTCGTTCCAGACCGACTATCCGGAGGACCTGCAGAAGGCCCTCGACATCGTCCGCGCCGAGTCCTGATCTCCGAGTGCTGGTCTCGGGGTCCTGGTCTCCGGGTCCCGATCTCGGGGCCCTGGGCTCCGGCGTCCGGACGGCCGGGCCCGCGGTCGCGAGCCCTCCAAGCGAAGGCGTCAGGCCTTCGCGGTCTCGACCTTCCTGCCTTCCTTGGGCTTCTTCTGCTGCTTGACCGAGCGGCCCGTGCCGGCCGGGTCCACCTGGCCGGGCTCGCGCGCCTGCTGGTCGTCACCCGTCTTCGACTTGCCGGGCGTCGGCTTCTTGGTCGCCTTGTCCGTGGGCTTGGCCGTCGGCTTCTTGGTCGGCTTCTTGGTCGGGGTCTGGGTGGGCTTCCTGGTGGGCTTCGTGGGCTTGGCGGTGGGCTCGCGCGTCGGCCCCGACGTGGGCTCGCGGGAGGTGGGGCCGCCGGTGGGCGCGGTGCCCTGCCGTACGGGCCGCCTGCCGGAGGGGGTGGCCGGCGTGGCCGTCTCGCGGTCGGTGGCGGGCTCCGTGCCCGGCCCCTTGGTGGGCGCGGACGGGACCGCCGAGGAGACCACGGCGGGAACCGTCGCGGGCGGACGGGTGTCCCGGGCCGGCTGGTTCGTCCACCAGGCGGCGCCGCCCGTGAGGACGGCGACGGCCGCGGCCCCGGCGACGAGCGCCGCCAGCGGCGGCCTG
>NZ_JBFAIA010000120.1:0-26093 GCF_040654455.1 Nonomuraea sp. NPDC050691 | reverse complement strand
TAATCCTCCATTAGTCCAGGATTTCTGGCCTAAAAATGGCGCGCTGGGGAAATTTCGGTGTACGCCGACTCGGTCACGCAGACGTTGAACATCGCCAGGCCCGTGAGCGACAGCGCGCCGAGCAGCACCCACTCCCGCGGCGTCAGCCGGACGAACCGCAGCCCCATGACCCGGGCCGCGACCAGCAGCACGACCGCGGCGAGCAGGTAGCGCACCGCTTGCCCGCCGTACACCGGATAGTCCTTGACCAGGCCGGAAACCCCGGCCAGCGTCCCTACGAGGAACATCGCGCACGCGGCGCCGACGACACCCTTTCCCATGTCCGAGGATGCTAGGGAGACAATGGTCCACATAAACAGTCCAATCCTCTGCCGTGAATGGGGACCAATATGGGCGATCTGTACGTCCCGCTGGACCATGGGCGGGGCGGCGTGGCCGCGCAGGTGGCCTCCGGGCTGCGCGACGCGGTCTGCTCGGGGCGCCTGGCCCCCGGCGACCGCCTGCCGTCCAGCCGCGACCTGGCCGCCGACCTCGGGGTGTCGCGCGGGGTGGTGGTCGAGGCGTACGAGCAGCTCGTCGCGGAGGGCTTCCTCGTCTCGCGGGTCGGCTCGGGCACCCGCGTGGCCCCCGCCGCCACCCGCGACCGCGCGGCCCCGGCGGGGGACCAGGAGCCGTACCACGACTACCAGAGCCGGGCGACCTCGCCCGATCTCGGCCACTTCCCGCGCGAGCGCTGGCTGGCGGCCCTGCGGCACGCCCTGACCACCATCCCGTCCGACGCCCTCGACTACGGCGACCCCGGGGGCATCCCCGAGCTGCGCGAGGAGCTGGCCGGCTACCTCCGGCGGGTGCGCGCCGCCGACGTGGACCCGGCCAACCTCATCATCGTGGGCGGTGTCGCCCAGGGCCTCAGCCTGGTGCTCCACGTGCTGGCCGAACGCGATGGCCGGCCCGGGAGGGGCGACCGCGAGGGCCGGGCCGACCCCGAGGGACGGGCCGACCGCGCGGGACGGTTCGGGCGCGGCGGCCGGCTCGGGCTGGCGGTGGAGGACCCGACCAGCCACCGGCAGGTGCCCCTGCTGCGCCGCGCCGGGGCCGACCTGCTGCCCGTGCCGGTGGACGAGCGGGGCCTCGACGTGGCGGCGCTGCGCGACCGCCCGGCCCGGGCCGTGCTGGTCACGCCCGCCCACCAGTACCCGACGGGCGTGGTGCTCTCGCCCGCCAGGCGGGCCGCGCTCGTGGAGTGGGCGCGCGAGGCCGACGCGATCGTGCTGGAGGACGACTACGACGCCGAGTTCCGCTTCGACCGCGACCCGGTGGGCTGCCTGCAGGGGCTCGCGCCCGACCGCGTGGTGCTGGCGGGCAGCGTCAGCAAGGCGCTGGCGCCGGGGCTGCGGCTCGGCTGGGTCGTGGCCCCGCCCGCGCTGGCCGGGGCGATCCGGCTGGCGCGCGGCGAGTTCGACCTCGGCTCACCGGTGATCGAGCAGTACGCGCTGGCCGGCTTCCTGCGCACCGGCGGCTACGACCGGCACCTGCGACGCATGCGCCGGGAGTACCGGCGGCGCAGGGACGCCCTGGTCAGGGCGCTGGCCGAGCACCTGCCCGAGGTCCGCGTCCGGGGCATCGAGGCGGGCCTGCACGCCTGTCTCGACCTGCCGGCCGGATGGGACGAGGGGAGGGTGGTCGCGACGGCGCGGGAGCTGGGCCTCGCGGTGGAGGCCGTGGGCCCGATGCGTTTCGCGCCGGGCCGCCCGGCGGTGGCGGTGGGATTCTCGCGGCTGCCGGTCCACCGGGCGGCGGAGGCCGTGCGCGAGCTGAAGCTCCGGATGTCCGGCTAGGCCGCCGTCTTGACCGCGGGCTCGAACCCCCGGGCCAGGACGATGATCACGGCCGCCAGCACGAGCGGCGCGGCGAACGCGATCCGCATGTCGAAGGTGTCGGCCAGGGCGCCCACCAGTGCCGCGCCGACGATGAAGCCCACGTAGTTGAACAGGTTGACCCGGGCGATGGCCACGCCCGTGCCCGCCGGGTCGAGCCGTCCCGCCGCCGAGAACGACTGCGGCGCCACCACCGACAGGCCCACGCCGGTCAGCCCGAACGCCACGATGGCCAGGGGCTGGCTGGGCGCGACCACGATGCCGAGGAAGCCCAGGGTCGCGATGGCGCCGCCGATCCGCACGATGGCCGCCGAGCCGTACCGGCGCACCGCGAGGTCCCCGCCGAGCCGTACGGCCAGCGTCGTGGCCTGGTAGGCGGCGTAGGCCAGCGGGATCACGCCCGGGGAGGCGAACAGGACGTCCTTCATGAAGACCGTGCTGAAGTTGGAGACCGCGGCGTCGCCGATGTACAGGAAGCCCATCGCCAGACAGAGCGGGATGATCGGCTTCCACGGGAACCGGGCGCCGGGCGCCGCCTCCGCGTGCTCGACCTTCTCCTCCTCGGCCGTGCAGAGCTGCGACCCGGCGAAGAGCGAGGCCGCCGCGGCCAGCACCATGGGCGCGCTCATGACCACCGCGAGGTCGAGCTGGGACCCGGCCGACGCCCACAGCGCGCCGAGCAGGCTGAACACGCTCCACACACAGTGGAAGCCGTTGAGCACGGCCCGGCCGTACCTGCGCTCGACCGCCACGCCCTGCATGTTGATGCCCGCGTCGACCGCGCCGACCGCCAGCCCGAACACCAGCAGCGCGACCAGCAGCACCGGCACGCTCGGGGCGAACCCGGCGAGCACCACGGCGGCGGCCACGGTCGGCTGCGCGGCCCGCAGCAGCGGCTTGCTGCCCCGCCGCGCGGCGAAGGAGCCGGCCGCCACGCTGCCGACGCCCGCGAAGACCGGCACGACCAGCAGGAGCAGGGTCAGCGTGCCCTCGTCGAGGCCGTGCCGGTTCTGCAGGTTGGCGACCTGGGTGAGCAGGGTCGCGAACGACAGGCCCTGTACGGCGTAGGCGACGTACGTGGCGAGACGGGCCTGACGATCACGGGGGGTCGGCACGGCGGCCTCCAGGTGGGGGGTCAGCAAACGTGAGGCGCGGTCAGGTTAGCGCTCGACCGGCCCTTTCGCCAGGGCGCACACACCCAGCGCCACCACGGCGGCCACCTCCGTGACCGCGAGACCGCGCTCCACCAGGCCGAGCGGCATGACCTGCCACCACGCCAGGCCGCTGCGCGCCCCCACCAGCACCACCGCGACGATCCCCACGACCCACAGCACCGAGCCCAGCCCCAGCCCGAAGGCGGCCAGCGCGGGACCCCGCCGACCGGCGTGCCGCCAGGGACGGGCGATCACCAGCGCCGCCACCGGCAGGCTGAGGAACGCCACCAGACTCCCCGCCCGGTGGATGCTGCCGCTCAGGCTCGGGCCGACCGACCAGTCGTGCTTGGGGAACCAGGCCGTCACCAGCAGCCCCGCGCTCCACGCCATCAGCGCCAGCGTGCCGAACACGCCCGCGAGCCGGGTACGGGCCAGCGCGACGCCGATGGCCGCCGAACCCGCCGAGAGCAGCGCGACACCGAGACCGAACACCCAGCCGTACGCGCCGAGGCCGTGCTCGCTGATGGTCCTGCGCAGCGGGTTGATCTCACCCGGCCCGGCCAGGTCCAGGCCGGCGACCACCGCCACGCCGGCGCCCACCGCGCCGAGCCCCCATCGCACCGCCTGCCGCACGAACTGCCTCCCTCCGGCCGCCGCCGGACGGGCGGGCCTTGCTCCGGTCAACGGGCGGGCACGCCGCCCGATTCCGCCCTTGGCCGCCCATGACCGTACGAAACCAGGACTCGTACGGACTCGTCACCTTGGCCGGACCCGCCGAGGCGAGCACGCGGGCCTTCCGCCGGATATCGTCGAGATGTGAACGAGCGCCCGGGAGCCTGGCTGCCCCGCCTGCAGGAGGTCGGCGAGCGGCTGGCCGAGGAGTGGATCAGCGCCCGGCGCCCCGCCAGGCCCGACACCCCTCAGCCGCAGGAGCTGCGCGCCTCCGACGACGACCGTGAACGCGTCGCGCAGGTGCTCCAGGACGCCCACGCCGACGGCCGGATCACCCTGGAGGAGCTGGAGGAGCGGCTCGGGATCGTCTACTCCGCCCGCACCCTCGGCGACCTCGCGGACCTCACCGCCGACCTGCTCCCGGCCGACGAGCAGCCGCTGCGGCTCGACGGCCGGCCCGTGTCGGCGTTCTTCAAGCAGGAGCAGCGCGGCGGACGCTGGGTGGTGCCGGCCGAGCTGGACGTGACCGCCATGTTCGGCACGACCAAGCTCGACCTGCGCGACGCCATCCTCCAGAACCAGCGCATCGTGATCAACGCCACGCTCGTCTTCGGCGGGCTGGAGATCCACGTGCCGGAGGACCTGGAGGTCATCCGGGTGACCAAGGACAAGACGGTACGGCTGACCAAGCAGCCCACCGAGCCGGGCGCGCCCGTGGTCGAGGTGCGCACCACCAACTTCGCCGGCGAGGTCAAGGTCAAGGAACCACCCCGCCGCAGGCGCCGCCGCTGACCGCCTCCGGGCTCAGCCCGCGGTGTCGAAGTTGATCGCGCTGTAGGCCCGGAGCTTCCAGAGCTGGTGCTCGCTGTCGACCTTGCGGATCGTGCCCGAGCGCCCGCGCATCACCAGCGAGCTGGTCATCGCCACGCCCTTGCCGTACCGCACGCCCTGCATCAGCTCGCCCTGCGTGATGCCGGTCGCGGCGAAGAAGACGTCGTCGGAGCTGACCAGGTCGTTGGTGGTGAGCACCTTGTCGAGGTCGTGCCCGGCGTCGAGGGCCCGCCGTCGCTCGGCGTCGTCGCGCGGCCACAGCTTGCCCTGGATCACCCCGCCGAGGCACTTGAGCGCGCACGCCGCGATGATGCCCTCGGGGGTGCCGCCGATGCCCATCATCAGGTCGATGCCCGTGCCCATGCGGCCGGCCATGATGGCGCCCGCCACGTCGCCGTCCACGATGAACTTGATGCGCGCCCCGGTCTCCCTGATCTCCTTGACCAGCTGGTCGTGCCGGGGCCGGTCCAGCACCACCACCGTGACGTCGGCGGCCGAGCAGCCCTTGGCCCGCGCCACCGCCGCGATGTTGGCCGCGACCGGCGCCTCGATGTCCACCACGTCGGCCGCCTCCGGCCCGGTGACCAGCTTCTCCATGTAGAACACCGCCGACGGGTCGTACATCGAGCCGCGCTCGCTCACCGCGATCACCGACACCGCGTCGGGCATGCCGAGCGCCGTCAGCCGGGTGCCGTCGATGGGGTCGACCGCCACGTCGCACTCGGGGCCGCTGCCGTCGCCCACGTGCTCGCCGTTGAACAGCATGGGGGCGTCGTCCTTCTCGCCCTCGCCGATGACGACCACACCGTTCATGGACACCGTGTTGATCAGCTGGCGCATCGCGTTGACCGCGGCGCCGTCCGCCCCGTTCTTGTCACCCCGCCCGACCCAGCGGGCGGCGGCCATCGCGGCCGCCTCGGTGACGCGTACCAGCTCCAGAGCGAGGTTGCGGTCGGGGGCGTGCTCACCCGTCGCCAGCGCTGGGGGTACGGACGTCTGATCGGACATGATGGCGGGCCCTCCTTGTGGACAACTGACTCGATGGTAGTTGCGTACCCAAGGTCAACCGAGAAATGGGTCCGCCGGGAACATCCTCAGGTCAGCCGGACGCCGGGGAGTCCCGGGCGCCGTCCTGGCGCGGCGCCGTCCCGGGGAGCCACGTCCGCGTACCCGGGGCAGGTCGATGCTAGTTGTCCATGTATCCCCGGACAGCGGAGGATAATCTGCCTGCCATGAGCAGCGATGTGGAACAGCCGGTCACAGCCCGCACCTCCGAGCGGGGCGCTGCCACGCGCACCGCGCTACTCAAGGCCGCCAAAGAGGTCTTCGTCTCCAAGGGCTTCGCCGAGGCGGGCGTCACCGACGTCGTGGGCCGGGCCGAGGCCAGTGTGGGCAGCCTCTACCACCACTTCTCCGGCAAGGCCGACCTCTATCTCACGCTGTTCGAGGAGTTCCAGGCCAAGCAGGCTCAGCGCACCAGCCAGGCCGCCCGCGAAGCGCGCGCCGAGGGCGAGACCGACCCGATGAAGGTGTTCATCCGCGCGGCCCGGGCCTACCTCGACGGGTGCCTGGAGGAGCGGGAGGTGGCCGCGCTGTTCCTGCGCGGCGACGGGCCGCCCGGCTTCGAGGTGGTCATGCGCGACCGGCTGCGCAAGTGGGCCGAGCGCAACGCCGCCCTGTTCGACGACGACGAGGGTGCCCTGGTCGTGGTGATCACGGGCGCGCTCGCGGCGGCGGTGTCGGAGGTCGTGCGCACCGGCGACCGGGCCCTGGGTGAGGACGTGCTCGCGATCATCGGCCAGATCCGACCGGCCGCTTCGGCGACCGGCGCCACCAGCGGGTAATCTCGCGAGGTGTGCGACGGTTCACTGAGGGGTTCTACGGCTACGCGGTAGCGCTGTTCGTCTGCCTGGGGGCGGCGGGCCTGTTCCTGCTGGTCGCACCGCAGGGCCGCGAGGAGCACATCCCCCGGCGCGACTACTCGATCACCGTCGCCAACTTCGCCCGCACCGTGCCGTACCAGGTGTGGGCTCCCAAGCAGGACCCGGCCGGATGGGTGCCCAACAGCAACCGCATCGCCAAGGGCGAGCACGGCGCCCAGGTCCTGTCCATCGGCTACGCCACGGCCAAGCGCGAGCACGCCATGCTGGTGCAGAGCGACGAGAAGCCGGCGGCCGGGTTCGCCAGCCGCATGGCCAACACCGACAAGGCGATCGGCGGCCAGCAGGTCGCCGGGCAGCCGTGGGAGCGCCGGTTCCGCGAGGACAAGAAGCAGCGGTCGCTGGTGCGCGTCCTGCCGGACGTGACGCTGGTGGTCACGGGCACGGCCGACTGGCCTGAGCTCGGCGAGCTGGCGGCGACGCTCCAGCAACGCCCGAAGGGCTGAGCGGGCCGTTCCAGGCGGGCGGAGCGGCGGGGCTGGGCGCGGTCGCGCGCCCGTGACCCTAGGGTGGTGACGTGGCAGACGAGAAGGCACCCTCATACGAGCAGGCCCGCGAGGAGCTGACCGAGGTGGTGCGCCGCCTGGAGACCGGCGGGCTCACCCTTGAGCAGTCGATCGAGCTGTGGGAGCGGGGCGAGAAGCTGGCCGCGATCTGCGAGGAGTGGCTGCAGGGGGCCAGGGTCAAGCTCGCCGCCGCGATGGCCCGCCGCACCGAGTCGGGCGCCGCCCGCGACGACGACGCCCCCTTCTAGCCGACGACGACGCCCCCTTCCAGCCCTCGACCTGGCCTCGACCTGGTGGCCTCGTCGGGGCGCGCTTCCGGGCGTCAGGCGGGCTGGAGGTCCAGGGCGACGACGGGGATGCGGCGCTCGGTCTTCGCCTCGTACTCGGCGAACCCGGGGGCGATCTCCACCATGCGGGCGTAGAGCCGGTCGCGCTCGTCGCCCTCCACGACCTCCGCCTTGCCCCGGTACGTCTCCGTGCCGATCTCGGCCGTGACCTCCGGGTGGGCGACCAGGTTGTGGTACCAGGCGGGGTGGTGGTCCGCGCCCGCGTAGGACGCGATGACGATCACCCGCTCGCCGTCCTTCATGTACATCACCGGCGTGGTGACCTGCTTGCCGCTCTTCCTGCCCGTGGTGGTCAGCAGCACCAGGGAGGCGCCCTCGAACATCCCGCCGACCTTGCCGCCGTTGGCGCGGAACTCGTCGATCACCTGCTGGTTGAAATCGTTGGCCATGACCGTGCTCCTTGAACCGGAAAACTCTCCGCTTGAGTGAGAGCACAGCCTAAGCGGAGAAAATTCCGCTTACAAGCTGTTCGGTGACAAGCCGGAGGTATGCTCTGCGGCGTGTGCGGACGCGAGCTCCTGCCCGTCCTCGGGCAACCCCAGCCCGAACGCGCCGACGCCGCCCGCAACCGCCGGCGCATCATCGACGTCGCCTCCCGGCTCATCGCCGAGCGCGGCGCCCACCAGCTCTCCCTGGACGAGGTCGCCCGCGAGGCCGGTGTCGGCGTGGGCACGGTCTACCGCCGCTTCGGCGACCGGACCGGGCTGGTGTGGGCGCTCATCGACGAGCACGAGCGGCGCTTCCAGACCGCGTTCATGACCGGACCGCCGCCCGTCGGCCCCGGCGCGCCCCCGGACGCGCGCCTGCGCGCCTTCCTGCGGGCGCTGGTGGACCGGATGGTGACGCAGCAGGACATCCACCTGCAGCTCGAACTGGGAGCGGCCAAGGGGCGGTACAGCGGGCCGTACCGGATCCACCACACGCACGTGGCGGCACTGCTGAATGAAGCGCGCCCGGACATCGACGCGGGCTTCTTCGCGGACGCGCTGCTCGCCCCCGTCAACGTCCGCCTGATCCGCTTCCAGCTCGAGGAGCGCGGCATGTCGGCCGAGGAGGTCAAGTCAGGGCTCGACGCCCTGACCGACGCCGTTCTCCACGCCCCGCCGGACGGGCGTGGCGGCGAGGCGTAGCGTCACTCCGGGCCGGCGGCCGGCTTGGGGGCGCGGGGCTTGCGGGCCTTGGCGGGCTTGGGCGGGTCCTCGGGAGTCTCGGGGGAGTCCTCCGCGTCCGGGCCCAGGGCGCGGACCGAGAGGCGGTCGTCGGTGAGGCGGACCGTCAGCAGCGCCCCAGGCGAGACGTCCTTGGCCAGCCGTACGACGTCGCCCGAGGGATGCTGGACGATCGCGTAGCCGCGTTCGAGCGTGGCGGCCGGCGACAGGGCCACGAGACGGGCGCGCAGGTGCGTCAGCGAGTCGCCGGCCCGGTCGAGCGAGCCCGACAGTGACCGCCGGGCCCGGTCGCGCAGCGCCTCCACCTGCTCCGCGCGCCGTTCGAGCTCACGTACCGGGTCGGCCAGCGACGGCCGCGAGCGGGCCGACGTGAGCCACGACATCTCCCGGTCGAGCCAGCCGCCCAGCACCCGCCGACCTCGGTCGCGGAGCTGACGCACCAGCGTGAGCTGCTCACCCACGTCCGGCACCACCTTCTTCGCGGCGTCGGTGGGGGTGGAGGCCCGCACGTCGGCCACCAGGTCCAGCAGCGGGCTGTCCTGCTCGTGGCCGATCGCGCTCACCACCGGGGTACGGCAGGCGGCCACGGCCCGCACCAGCGTCTCGTCCGAGAACGGCAGCAGGTCCTCCAGCGAGCCGCCGCCCCGGGCGACGACGATCACCTCGACCGAGGAGTCGGCGTCCAGCTTCCGCAGGGCCTCGGTGACCTCACCCACCGCGTACGGCCCCTGGACGGCCACCTCCTCGACCTTGAAGCGCACGGCGGGCCAGCGGCGCCGGGAGTTCTCCAGCACGTCGCGCTCCGCCGCCGAGTCACGCCCGCAGATCAGGCCGACCGTGCCCGGCAGGAACGGCAGCCGCCGCTTCCGGTCGGCGTTGAACAGCCCCTCGGCGGCCAGCAACTGGCGCAGCCGCTCCAGCCGGGCCAGCAGCTCGCCCACGCCGACCGGCCTGATCTCCAGCGCGGTGAAGGCGAACGACCCTCGGTTGACCCAGAAGTCGGGTTTGACGTGGACCACCACGCGGGCGCCGTCGGCCGGACGCGGCACGGCCGCCTCGTACACGCCGCGTGGAGCGGTGACCCGGGCCGAGACGTTGGCCACCGGGTCGCGCAGCGTCAGGAACACCGTGCCGCCGCGCGCGCTCAGGTCGGTGATCTGGCCCTCGACCCAGACCGTGCCCAGCTTGCCGATCCAGCCGCCCACCATCTGCAGGACGGTGCGGATCGGCAGCGGGGACTCGGGCGAGGTCTTCGTGGTCATGCCGGAAGACTACGGGGCCGCGGCGGCTATTCCCCGGCCTGGAGCTTGGCCAGGCGGTTCTCGAACATCTTGATCACCTCGGGGCGGCCGGCCGTGGCCTGCTCGTACGTCAGCAGACCGCTGATCTGCTCGGCGGACTTGCCGCGCATCCTGGCGCGCAGGGAGGCCACGGTCAGGTCGCCGTAGCCGGGGAGCGGCTCGGCCAGGGTGGTCGCGCCGGCCGCGCCGTCGGCGGCCTCGGATGCCGCGGCGGCTTCAGGGGTCGCGGCGGCGGCCTCCGCGAGCGCTCCGGCGGCCGGAGCGGCGGGCTCGGCCTTCGCCTTCGGCTTGGCCGCCGCCTTCGGCTTCGCTTCGGCCTTGGGCTTGCCTTCAGCCTTGGCCTCGGCCGCGGGCTCGGCCTCGGTCTTGGGCTTGGCGGCGCGCTTCGCGGTGGCCTTGGGCTTCGCCTCCGTCTCGGGAGCGGTCTCCGCCTTGGGAGCGGCCTCGGCCTCGGCCTTGGGGGTGGCCTCCGCCTTCACCTCGGCCTCGGGCGCGACGACGGGCTCGGGCTTGGACTCCGCCACGGTCTCCGGCTTGGTCTCCGGCTCGGCGTCGGTCTTGGCCTCGGGGGCGGGCTCGGGCTCGACCGAAACCGGCTTGGCGGCCTCGGCGGGCTCCGCGCCGGGAGCGGGCTCGGCCACAGCGGTGGGCTCGGCCGCGGCGGTGGGCTCGGCCGCGGCGGTGGGCTCGGGGGCGGCGGCGGGCTCGGCGGGCTCAGTGGTGGCGGGCGCGGCAGTGGTCTCCGCGGCCGGCTTGGCGGGGGTGAAGATCACCGGCTCGGGCTTGGCCTTGGCGGCGGAGCCGTTCCGGTCCGCGGCCTTCTCGCCGGCCTTCTCCGCGGTCTTCTCCGCGGTGCTCGACGGGCGCGGCGCGAAGATGACGGGCTCCTTGCGGGCGGGCCGCTCGTCCTCGACCGGCGTGGCCACCGCACCGGCGGCCGGGGACCGCGTCTCGGACTCCTCCTCCTTGGAGCCCAGCCCCTTGATGGAGTTCTTCACCCGGTCCACCAGCAGCAACGCCTGCCCGGCTGCGCTCAACGTGGACTGGACGACGATGAGAGGAAGCTCCTTGGCCTTCTCCTTGTCGGTGACGGTCTTGGCGATGTTGCGTATCACGTCGCTGAGGGACATGACGTCTCCCTGGGAGGTCTGTATCGGAGGGCCAGTGTGGCAAACGGCGAGCGGGCGTGCACGCGCGGTCCAGCCCGTCCTCCACGTAGCATTACCAAGTATGGAGCCCCGTACTTCCCGCAGAGTCCTCGTAGCCAAGCCCCGCGGCTACTGTGCCGGCGTCGATCGGGCCGTGGTCGCGGTCGAGAAGGCTCTGGAGCAGTACGGTGCGCCGATCTACGTCCGTAAGCAGATCGTCCACAACACCCACGTCGTCAAGACGCTGGAGGCCAAGGGCGCCATCTTCGTCGAGGAGACCGAGGAGGTGCCCGAGGGCGAGATCGTGGTGTTCTCCGCCCACGGCGTCTCCCCGGCCGTGCACGGCGAGGCGAAGCAGCGCGGACTGCGCACCATCGACGCCACCTGCCCGCTGGTCACCAAGGTCCACAACGAGGCCAAGCGGTTCGCCGCCCAGGACTACGACATCCTGCTGATCGGCCACGAGGGCCACGAGGAGGTCGAGGGCACCTCCGGCGAGGCGCCCGAGCACATCCAGCTCGTCGACGGCCTCGACGCGGTCGGCAAGGTCCAGGTGAAGGACCCGTCCAAGCTGGTCTGGCTGTCGCAGACGACGCTGTCGGTCGACGAGACCACCGAGACCGTCGCCCGGCTCAAGGAGCGCTTCCCGACGCTGATCGATCCGCCGAGCGACGACATCTGCTACGCCACCCAGAACCGCCAGGTCGCGGTGAAGGAGATCGCCGCCCGTTCCGAGCTGGTCATCGTCGTCGGCTCCGACAACTCCTCCAACTCCAAGCGCCTGGTCGAGGTGGCCAAGGAGCACGGCGCCGACGCCGCCTACCTCGTCGACAACGCCTCGTTCATCCGCGACGAGTGGCTGGACGGCGTCACCACGGTCGGAGTGACCAGCGGCGCCTCGGTGCCGGAGGAACTGGTGGACGAGGTGCTCACCCGCCTGGCCCGCCACGGCTTCGACGACGTGGAGCAGGTCGAGTCGGTGCAGGAGAGCATGCGCTTCGCGCTGCCCCACGAGCTGCGCAAGGACCTGCGCGCCTCCTGACCCCGAACAACCGACCCCGAACCGGCACTGAGGGGCCGGAGGTCACTCCTCGGTCTGCGTCCGTGGCGTGCCGTAGACGCGGGGCTCGAAGTAGCCCTCGGGCTCCGGCTCGTACGGCTGCCGGCGTGACGGGCGGGCCGCCTCGGCGCCCGCCCGCAGTTCCTCGCGCAGCTCCCGCACGTTGTCGCGCAGCCCGCGCCGCAGGGCCACGCCGAGCACCACGGCCGAGCCCGCGAACAGCCAGGGGGCGCCCGCCGACAGCGACGTGTACAGCCCGAGCGCCAGCGACTGCGCCAGCGAGGCGGAGCCGAGCGCGCGGACGAACTCGACGACGAGCGTCGCCGCGAAGAACACCAGCGGCGGCGTCACCACCAGCGACAGCAGGTCGCGCGGGTTGACCAGCAGCACGCCGAGCAGACTGGCGGCCACGAACGCCGCGCCCACCACGAGCGGCAGGCCGAGCGGCCCGGCCAGCGCGTAGGCGGCCACGGTGACGGCCAGGGCGAGCACGATGGCGCCGCGGGCGGTCAGCCTCACGCCCGGGCGCTTGCCCTTCTCACTCACTGGCCCCCGCCCCCCTTACTGCGATCCGTTGGCCAACTTACCGTTGACCGGGGAAATCAGAGACGGGGTTTCCAGCAGTTCGGGTGAGGCGAGCGGCCTCGGCAGGCCCTCCAGCATCTCCGGAGAGCCGAGCTCACCGTCCACGACGCCCAGATCGTGAAGTTTGCGCGCGCTGACGAGCACACGGCTCTCAAGGGATCCCACAGTCTTGTTGTACGCCTCGACGGCCCGGGTGAGCGACTTACCGAGGGTATCGACGTTCCTGCCCAGCGACGCGAGCCGCTCGTACAGCTCCTTGCCCAGCTCGAACACGGCACGGGCGTTCTCGCTGAGCGCGGCCTGCTGCCAGGCGTAGTGCGCGGTGCGCAGCATGGTGATGAGGGTGGTCGGGGTGGCGATGTGCACGCGCCGGGTCATCGCGTACTCCAGCAGCCCCGGGTCGCGCTCCAGCGCCGGAGCGAGGAACGCCTCGCCGGGGATGAACAGGACGACGAACTCCGGCGACGGGTTGAACGCCTGCCAGTACGCCTTGCCCGCCAGCCGGTCGATGTGCTCGCGGACGTGCCGGGCGTGCGCGTCGAGGCGCACGGAGGCCAGCGACTCGTCGGACGCCTCGGCGGCCTCCAGGTAGGCGGCCAGCGACACCTTGGAGTCGACGACGATGTTCTTGCCCCCGGCCAGCCGCACCACCATGTCGGGCCGCATGGAGCCCTCGGTGACCTGCTCGTCGAAGTCGCAGTGGCGCTGCATGCCGGCGATCTCGGCGACCCGGCGCAGTTGCAGCTCGCCCCACCGGCCGCGCGCCTCGGGCCGCTGCAGGGCGCGTACCAGGGCCGTGGTCTGCGAGCGCAACTCCTGGCTGCTCTGCCGGACGAACTCCATCTGCTTGGCCAGCTCGGCGCGGGCGGCGCGCTGCCCGGCCTCGGTGTCGCGAAGCTGCGCCTCGACCCGGGCGAGCGCGTCCCTCAGCGGCTCGACCAGGTGCTCCACCGCCTGCCTGCGCTGGTCGAGATCGCCCGCGGCCTCGGCCCGCGTGGCGGCCAGCCGGGTCTCGGCCAGTTCGAGGAAACGCAGGTTGTTGACGTCGAGGGCACGCGTGGACAGGGCCTGGAAACGCTCGGTGAGCTGCTCCTCGACGTAGGTGAGCTTGTCGTCCGCGGTCCTGGCCCGCGCCTCCGCCTCGGCCACCCGCACCGCCGCTCTCGTACGGGCGATCAGGAAGCCGATGGCGAGACCGGCGGCGAGTCCGATGAGAAGCGAGACGACGTCCATCAGAGGGATGATGGCAGGATCGCCCGGCCCGATCCGCCAGACACGCTTGCGCGGGCCCCGACCGTCACGCAGAGTACCCACATGACTACTGGTTTGCGCACGGCGGTGTCGCTCGCCGTGGCGGCCTTCGGGGTGGCGGGCGTGGTCGTGCTGGCGGGAACGGCCGTCCGCACGGAACCGCCCGCTCCTGACGCGACCAGGGCGCCCCTCCGCTGGGAGCCGGGCGCCTGTGTGAGCGGCTCGGGCGCCGGTTACGTCCTGACGCCGTGCAACGGGGGACAGTACGAGGTGCTGGCCGTCGCCGCCGACCCGCCCGGGCACGGCGGCTGCCCCGACGACACCGACGACGTGGTGCGGATCGGCGACGGCCGCACGGCCTGCGTCCGGTCCTACCTCGACCCGCACCTGGGCGCGCCGGGCGCCGGCGGCGGCATGCTCAGGGCGGGCGACTGCGTCGCGCTCGACGGCCGCGAGCGGCCCTGCGCGCGGCAGGGCTGGTACGGCAGGGCACTGGCGATCGAGAGGCGGGCCTCGGCCTGCCCGTCCGGCACGCTCGACACGGTCGGCACCGGTCCCGTCGCCTGCCTGGGGGCCGGCGGCCAGGTGCTGGACCGCGGCATGTGCGTGGCCAGGCCGGCCGACGACACGGTGAGCCGCGCGGCGATCACGCGGGTGGGGTGCCGGTCGCGCGGTGCGTGGGCGCGGGTGACCTCGTTCGAGACCAGGCCGGAGAGCTGCCCGAAGAGCTCACAGCGCTATCTGAGGGCGCGGGGGGCCTACCGGCCGGTGACCTGTCTGCGTCTCGTCAGCAAGTAGACTCGCTGGACGTGAGCGAGCGCAGCCAGGCAACCACCACCAGCAGCGGCCGGGGGCTCGTGCGGCCGGTTAAGGAGCACGCATGAGCCTGTCCATCGGCATCGTCGGCCTGCCCAACGTGGGCAAGTCCACGCTGTTCAACGCGCTGACCAAGACCGGCAACGCGCTGGCCGCCAACTACCCGTTCGCCACCATCGAGCCCAACGTGGGCATCGTCGGCGTGCCCGACGACCGGCTGCCCAAGCTGGCCGAGATCTTCGACTCGGCGCGCATCCTGCCCGCGAAGGTGGAGTTCGTCGACATCGCCGGCCTGGTCAAGGGCGCCTCCGAGGGCCAGGGCCGGGGCAACCAGTTCCTCGCCAACATCCGCGACACCGACGCGATCTGCCAGGTGATCCGGGTCTTCAGCGACCCCGACGTGACCCACGTCGACGGCGAGATCTCGCCCAAGCGCGACATCGAGACGATCAACACCGAGCTGATCATGGCCGACCTGCAGACGGTCGAGAAGGCCGTACCGCGCCTGCAGAAGGAGGCGCGCAACAACAAGGACAAGAAGGCCGCGCTGGAGGCCGCCGAGAGCGCCCTGAAGGTCCTGGAGACCGGCAAGACCATCTTCGAGAGCGGGCTCGACGGCGAGGGGCTGCGTGAGCTCCACCTGCTGACGGCCAAGCCGTTCCTGTACGTCTTCAATCTCGACGCCGACGAGCTGACGGATCCCGACCTGCGGCGGCAGCTCTCGGACCTGGTGGCGCCGGCCGAGGCCGTGTTCCTCGACGCCAAGATCGAGTCGGAGCTGGTCGAGCTCGACGACGAGGAGGCGCTGGAGCTGCTCCAGTCGGTCGGCCAGGAGGAGTCGGGCCTGTCGCAGCTCGCCCGGGTCGGTTTCGAGACGCTCGGCCTGCAGACCTACCTGACGGCCGGGCCCAAGGAGACCAGGGCCTGGACGATCCGCAAGGGTGCGACCGCGCCGGAGGCCGCCGGGGTCATCCACACCGACTTCCAGCGGGGGTTCATCAAGGCCGAGGTCGTCTCGTTCGACGACCTGATGGAGGCGGGCTCGATCGCCAAGGCCCGCTCGCTGGGCAAGGCGCGCATCGAGGGCAAGGACTACGTCATGCGCGACGGCGACGTGGTGGAGTTCCGCTTCAACGTCTGAGGCCTCGAGGGATCACGTACGCGAGGTCCGATTTCCACCGGCGTCCCGCGTCCGGATCGGGGAGAGTCGTCACGACCCGACCCCTATCGGAAGCTGAGAACCAGCGGAAATGCATACGATCTCCGACCTGAAGGTGCTGTACTTCGGCACGCCCGTGGTGCTGATCGGCTCGCGCAACGAGGACGGCTCGGCCAACCTCATGCCGATGTCGTCGGCCTGGTGGCTGGGCGAGCACGCCATGCTCGGTCTGGGCACCAGCTCCCAGACCTCGGCCAATCTCGCCCGCGAGCGGGAGTGCGTGCTCAACCTGGTGCCGTCGTCGCTGGTGGACGCCGTGGACAGGCTGGCGCTGCTGACCGCGAACCCGGTGATCCCCGAGCGCCGGGTGAAGCAGGGCTACCGGCACGAGCGGAACAAGTTCGCGGTGGCGGGGCTGACCGAGCAGGCGGCCGACCTGGTGAAGGCGCCGAGAGTGCTGGAGTGCCCGGTGCAGCTCGAATGCGTCGTGGAGGAGGCCCACGCCTTCGGTGGTCCGGACGGCAACGCGACCGCCTTCCAGGCCAGGGTGGTGCGCGCGCACGTGGACGAGGAGCTGATCATCCCTGACACGCACTACGTGGACCCGGTGGGCTGGGACCCGCTCATCATGAAGTTCTGCGAGTTCTTCGGCGGCGGGTCCAACCTGCGTCCGTCGCGTCTGGCGCAGGGCTGGCAGATGCCGCACCGGCTGGAGCGGAAGGAGGGCGCCGCGCGCGGTTGAGTGTTCGGCCACCCGGGAAAACGACGAGACGTCAACCACTCCGGGCACCTAGGCGTCGAATCGTCACGGCGTTCACGCTGACTCGGGAGGGCCCTCATGATCCGTCGCATCATCCGGGAACGACGTCCCGCACCCTCGCTCGCGGGCATCACCCTGGAGGAGGAGCTCGCCCTGCTCAGGGTCGAGCTGATGTACGGCCTGCGCGTGAACCGCGAGGCGTACCTGCGCAGGAAGGCGGATGAGCGGGAGGAGCTGGCCATGTGGATGCGCGAACGCGACGCCGCCACGATGCTCGCCGAGCTGCGCGGCACCCTGGAGCGCACGGTGCCCCGGCGCGACCTGCCCGCCCCGGTCGGCCGCGACCTGCCCGCCTCGACCGCACGTGACCTGACCGCCCCGGCCGGAGATGTGCGCGCCGTGCGCGGTCCGTCCGCAGCGGGCGACTCCGGCCCGGCCGCCTGAACGGGCCCGTCACGGCTCCGCGTACGCGGAGCGCGTAACGCCTCCTCGCGACCCCCGTCCCGCGGTATAGGCGCTGACCAGGCCGCACGCCCGCCGAGGCGTGCGGCCTGCCCGTCTTATACCAAATATGCAGGTCGCGACAGTCCCTACGCCCTTTGGACAGGAACCTCTGGCCCCCGGGTAATGCGGCAAAGGGCATCTGGCCTGGTCAAATGCCTATTCTGCGCGTTTGCCGCAAGAACCAACACTCCGGGGAGTCATGCGTACTCGGTTTGCCCCCGGGCGGCGATGCCTGCAGCATGGGCGTGGCTTTCCTGGAACAATGGCGGAGACCGGATAGGGTGACTGCTTCACCACGGATGATGGGGATCGGCAACGGACGACACCGCGCCAGCCGGGGGGATTGGCGCGAGCGGAGGCGTGATGGCTCGTAGGTCAACCGTCCAGCACGGTCCTCGGATCGCTGGCGACCCCGAGCTTTCGGCGCGCCCTGAGTACACCGACTACGACCTGCCGCCCTCGCGGCGGCCGCGCCGCGGGCGCTGGTCGGGTGGCGGCGGGCGCTGGCTCGTCTGGATGGGTCGCGCCATTCTGTGGGCGCTTATCGTGGTAATCGTGGTCAATGGGGTCCGTGCACCATTTGAGCGGTTTACCCAGCAAAACGCCCCTGCGACGAATGCCGCGCCCGCGACGGGCAACGGATTCCCCACCCAGCGTGGCATGGCGTTCGCCGCCCAGTTCGCGGGCGTCTATCTGAATTTCAGCCCGGCCGACGCCACGAGCAGGCAGGGCAAGCTCGCCGCGTTCCTGGCCGAGGGCATGGCTCCCCAGCTCGGGTGGGACGGCAACGGCAAGTTCGCCGCCGTCGCCATCCAGCCGTACGACATCAAGGCCGACGACGCCAGCAACGCCGTCGTCTCGGTCGCCTTCCAGTCGGGCACGCGCAGGATGCTGCTGTCCGTGCCGATCTACTACTCCGGCGACGACGCCGGCGGCCGGTTCGTCGTCTCGGGCAGGCCCGCGATCCTGCCCGCGCCCGCGCCCGCCGACCTTCCCCAGGTCGCCGCGGCCGAGACCGACGACGTCGCCGAGGCCGAGCTCAAGCCCCAGATGGAGGGCTTCTTCAAGGACTACGCCTCGGGGGACGCCGCGGGGTTGCAGCGCTATCTCGCCGTGGGCGCGACCGTGCCGAGCTTCGGCGGCGCGTTCACCTTCGGCGGGTTGCAGGAGCTCGTGGTGCCTGTGGGGGGTGCCACCCGAGAGGTCGAGGCAGTGGTGGTGTGGGTCGTGCCCGGCGCCTCACCGTCGGTCGACTCCAGCGCCGAGCCGAGCGCGGCGGCCGGCCGCATCGAGCAGGCCTACCGCCTCACCGTCGAGAAGCAGGGCGACAAGTGGTACGTCAAGGACATCCGCGGCGCCGGTCGGGCCGTTGGATAGACGCACGACCGCGCTGCTGATCGGCACCCCCCGGGAGGACAAGAAGTGATCTTGAAGACCATAGTGCTCAACCTGATCCACATGACGCCGTCGCCCGCGCCGACCGGCGTCAACACCGAGGGGCTCGCCGACTTCCTGCGCGCCTTCTTCGCTCCGCTGTTCCTCGTCGTCGTGTCGGTCGTCGCCCTGTTCTTCCTCTTCACCCGTGAGATCACCAGATTCGTGCAGTTCCTGATCCTGGCCGTGGCCATCGGCGTGATCTTCTACGTGCCCAACATCATCGAGGTGACGGCGAAGGCGATCGCGGGCGCGCTAGGCATCAAGTAAAGGATTGAGACCGCTCCACGGCGGTCATGAACGAGCGGGTGGAGAGGAGGACCGCGTGGACCTGCCCACGTACACGAACATCTGGCGCATCGAGAAGCGGCTCTACAAGCTGTACGACCTACGGCTGCCGATGCCGCTTCCCATCGTCTGGATAGGCGTGTTCGTCGGGGTCTTCGTTCCGTGGTCGCTCCTGCTGGTGCTGATCGGCGTGCCCGTGGCGATGCCCTGGCATGTGCTGTTCCTGGTGCCGCCGGGCATCGTCACCTGGCTGTCCACCCGTCCCGTCATCGAGGGCAAGCGGCTGACCGAGCTGCTGGAGTCCCAGCTTCGCTATCTCGGGCAGCCGCGCGCCTGGTACCGCCTGGCGCCGATGTCCGAGCCCGAGACCGTCAGCTTCTCCGGCCGCGTCTGGCACACCGCGCCCGCCCCGGTACGCGTGAAGAAGGCTCGCAAGGCCCGCGCCGCGCAGCGCAAGTCGCGGGCCGTCGAGGCGCCCGCCGGGCCGCGCGCCGTGCGCCCCGCCGTCGCGGCCGCTGCCGCCGCCGCCGCGCAGGCCCCGGTGGCCGAGCCCACCCCCGTCACCGGCGGCCTGGGCCGGGGGGTCGCCGCCCGGCGCGGCACGGCCCCAGCCCTCGGCCACCGGGACGAACCGGTGACCGTGCAGGGGGAGGCGTCGACGGTCACCCTGCGGGGTGACGTCACGGTCGGGGGTGACGTGACGGTACGCGGCGACGTCCATGTGGAGGGCGAGGTCACCGTACGCGGAGAGACGCCGCCGGTGCGGTGGGGCGAGCTGTACGGCGAGGACACGACGGAGCACCCTCCTTCCGCGCGGGGCGCGAAGCCGGGCCGTCGCGGTCGGGACGGGGACGCGGGCTCCGCGCCTTCGGACGAGAACGTACGGCCCGCGGACGGGGACGCGCCCGAGGAGGAAAGCGACCGGCCGGTGAGCCGGGGTACGACCCGAGCGGCAGGCAGCCGGCCGGAGCGCGAGGAACTCGCCGGAGAGGCGGGTTCCCGGCTTTCGAAGCGCAGGGAGGTTGCTGGAGAGGTGGGTTCCCGGCCGTCGGAGCGTAGGGAGCTTGCCGCAGAGGAGGACGACCGCCCCTCGGAGCGTCGAGGGCTTGCCGACGAAGGAAGTGGCCGGTCGGGGCGTCAGGAGGCGGCCGAGGAGCGAGGCGGAGTCGCCGGGGGTGGGGAGCGCGAGGCCGCCGGGCGGCGTGACGAGCGCACCGCAGCCCGGCAGGAGCCCGTGGTGGGCAAGCCCATCGACACGGAGGCCCTCCGCCGCCTGCGCAAACTCGCCGCCAGCGCCGACCCGCAACGCTCGACCCCGCGCGGCGGCTCGTCCGCGCTGCCCGATCAGCAACGTGCTGACAACTCCGCACGTGCTGACGTCTCCTCGTCCGCCGACGTCTCCTCGTCCGCTGACGTCGCCCGGTCCGCTGATGCCCCAGCGTCCGCCGACGCCACCGCGCCTGCCGACGCCACCGCGCCTGCCGACGCCACCGCGCCTGCCGACGCCACGGCACCTGCTGAGGGCTCTACAGCGCGCGGTGCCTCTGGTCCTGGCGTGGCGGCTTCGGGCGCGTTGGCTCGTGGTGTGTCCGCTTCAAGCGTGTCCGGTGGGGCTTCGGGCGCCTCTGGTGGGACGGCTGAGCGTGCTGTGGGCCGTTCGGAGAGCGTCGGTCGGCGTGACGACGAGGTGGCGCGCATGCAGCACCGCAAGGGGCAGCCGCCCCGGCAGGTGCCGTCGGTGCCGGGCACACAGCAGGTGTGGCCGCCGCAGGGGCCTGGAGCCAAGCCCGTTCGCCTCGTCCCATCGGTGCTCGGCGGCCCCGACGCCAAGCAGCCGGACGCTCCCCAGCCTGCCGCCCCCGCATCGGGTGACGACCAGAATGTGACGCCGACGCCCGGCGGCCTGGATGCGCCCACGCCCGCGTCCGGAGACCGTAGGACGTCCGCGCTGGAGGACCGTGAGACGTCAACGTCCGAAGACCGTGGGACGCCCGCGACGGGCGCGCGTGGGGACGTGCGCGCACCCGGCGACAGCGAGCCTGCCACTCCTGAGTCCGGCGAGCGTGCTCCTGCCGCGGCTGGGACGGTGGACGAAGCGCCTGTCACGTCCGCGCCCGCACGGGAACGCGCCGAGGAGCCCGTCACGCCGATCACGCGCGGTGCCGCCCCGCACGAGGCCACCCCACGCGAGGGTGGAGCCGGGCAGGCGGGTGGGCGGTCGCCGCAGCGGGTCGTCGGGGGTGCGGCTCGGGAGGGGCGGGTGCGCAGGGTCGAGTCCGTCGTCGGGCGCGACTCCGGCGGGTGGCGGCGTATCGCCCAGGTCGTCGTCGGCGGCGGCGGCGGGGTGCGCGGCGACGGGTCCGAGATCGACGAGGCCCGCGCCCGGGGCGTCTTCAGCGGCAGCCGCAGGATCGTGGTCCTCGGCTGCACCGGCGGCGCCGGCCAGAGCACGACGGCCCTGATGCTGGGTCACACCCTGGCCAGGTACCGCGACGACAAGGTGATCGCCGTCGACGCCAACACCGGCGGCGAGACCCTGACGAGCAGGGTGACCCCCGAGACCCCCGAGACGCTCGCCTCGCTGCTGGCCGGGCTGGACCACGTCGGCGGCTACCTGTCGATGCGGGGCTACACCACCCGCACCGCCTCCGGCCTGGAGGTGATCGGTGCCGACACCGACGCGGACGCCGAGCGGCGCCTGTCGGACCGCACACTCTTCTCCGACCACCGCCTCGGCCAGGTCATCCACCTGCTCGACCGCCACTACAAGCTGACCGTCATCGACCCGGCCGCTGCGCTGGCCGCCCGCGTCCTCCCGTACGCGGACCAGCTCGTCCTCGTGGTCCCGGCGAGCGAGGAGGCGGCGGAGGCGGTGGCGATGACGTACGAGTGGCTGGACGGGCACGGCTGCGCCGACCTGCGCAGGCGGGCGGTCATGGTGGTCAACGGGGTGAGCAGGCGCTCGATGTCCGACGTCGAGCAGGCGGAGGCGGTGGCCCGTGGCAGGTGCCGGGCCATCGTCCGGGTCCCCTGGGAGGACGACCTGGCGCCGGGGGGCGTCGAGCTCGTCGACCCGGGGCAGTTGCGCGCGGCCGGGCGCCGGGCCTATCTGGCCCTCGCCGGCGTGGTGGTCGCGGGCTTCGCGGCACAGTCCGTCCGAGTGAGCGAAGAGGAGTTGGCGAGTGACCCCCCGGGCACGAGAATCGGTGAGCGTTAAGTGAACGAGCGAGCGAGGACGCCCGGCTCATGCGCCGAGGGGGAGGCATGAGCCGGGCGTCCAGAGCGCATCAGCGCCTCGCGGTCCGCTACTTCGACGACCGCATCCTGCTCACCGACACCAGCGCATGGGCGTACTTCCGCCTGCCGA
This sequence comes from Nonomuraea sp. NPDC050691, assembly GCF_040654455.1. Taxonomy (NCBI): domain Bacteria; kingdom Bacillati; phylum Actinomycetota; class Actinomycetes; order Streptosporangiales; family Streptosporangiaceae; genus Nonomuraea; species Nonomuraea sp. NPDC050691. The sequence goes on along the minus strand of NZ_JBFAIA010000120.1, from coordinate 3,924 downwards.
CGGTCAGCTACGAGTTCGTCACCCCCGAGGAACGCGAGGCGCTGGCCACCAACATCACGATCGCGCTGGCCGCGATCCGGATGCCCGACGCCGAGGTTCACCTGCGGGTGGCGCACCGCACGTACCCGGCGGCCGAATGGGCGATGGCGCTGAACGGCACCTCCGACGAGGGGCCGGGCTGGCGCGACTACCTGGAGGAGATGTACCGCCACGTCTGGGCGAAGGACTTCTGGACGAAGGAGGTCTATCTCGGCGTACGGCTGGGTCCGCGCGGCCGGCAGATCGGCGGCGGCGTGCTGTCGCAGCTGTTCGGCTTCTACCAGCGCACCGAGAAGGTGCTCGGCATCGACGACGACCACGTGCCCGACGGTGAGATCGCCCGCTGGACGGAGCAGGCCGAGCGGCTCGGCAGGGCGCTGGCCTCCAGCGCCCTGTACGCCCGTCACGCCACCTCCGCCGAGGTGGCGTGGTTGTTCCAGCACGCGGCGGCCGGCGGCCTCGGCGACCCGCCGCCGTCGGCCAGCCCGAAGCGGCGCTGGGGCAAGGGCGAGATCGAGTCGCTGGTGGAAGGGGAGATCCACAACGGCCGGTCGCTGCTGCGTGTCGTGCAGCCGCAGGGCGACTCGTACGTGGCGCACCTGTCGTTCGCCCGTTTCCCCGACCTCATGCCGTTCCCGGACGGCGAGCCGTGGATGCATTTCGCCGACCAGCTCCCGTTCCCGGTGGAGATCTCGTCGCGGATGCGGCTGATCCCGCCGGTGAAGGCGTCCAAGGACGTCGCCCGCAAGCTGGCGCACGCCCGCGACATGGACATCCACATCCGGGAGGCGGGCGCGGAGGCGCCGATCGCGCTGGCCGAGCAGATCGACGCCGCCCGCATGCTGGAGCACGGCATCACCAAGGAGCGGCTGCCCTTCGTGTACGGCTGGCACCGGCTCATCGTGGCGGCCCCGACCGAGGACATCTGCGTGCAGCGGGTGGAGGCGGTCGTCGAGCACTACCGCGACATGGGCATCGACGTGGTCAGCTCGACCGGCGACCAGTTCTCGCTGTTCTGCGAGGCGCTGCCGGGCGAGAAGGTGCGGGTCAACGCCTACGCCCAGCGTCAGCCGCTGCGTACGATCGCGGGCGGCATGGCCACGGCCACGGTCGATCTCGGTGACCGGCTCGGGGAGGGTAGCGAGGGCTGGCACGGCCCGTACATCGGCGAGACCGTGGGCCGGGCGCGCAGCATCGTGCACTTCGACCCGCTGGTCGCGGCGACCCGGAACCGGCCGACGGCCATCGCGATCACCGGCGAGCCGGGCGGCGGCAAGACCACGCTCGCGCTGCTGATGATCTACCAGATGGCGCTGCGCGGCGTGACGGTGGCGGTCATCGACCCGAAGGGCGACGCCGAGTCGCTGGTGGAGCTGCTGCAGAAGCGGGGACGCAGGGCGCGCATCATCCCGCTCGGCTCGGCCGCGCCTGGCCTGCTCGACCCGTTCTCGTTCGGCGACGACATCGCGGCCAAGAAGACGATGGCCACGGAGACGCTGCGCCTGCTGCTGCCGCGCATGTCGGAGGAGCGGGAGTCGGCGATGATCCAGGCGGTCGCCGCCGTGTCCAACCAGCCGGACCCGTCGCTGGGCAAGGTCGTCGAGTTCCTGGAGCAGTCGGAGGACGCGGCCTCCAAGAACCTCGGCGCGGTGCTGCGCTCGATGTCGGAGATGCACCTGGCCAGGCTGTGCTTCGACCCGTCGGGTGGTGAGCAGGTCGACAGCGAGGGCTGGACGACGGTGTTCACGCTGGGCGGGCTGACGCTGCCGGACGCGGCGACCGGCCGCGACGACTACTCCTACGAGCAGCGGCTGTCGGTGGCGCTGCTCTACCTGGTGTCACAGTTCGCGCGGCGGCTGATGAACGGGCTCGACCGCCGCGCCCCGAAGGCGATCTTCCTGGACGAGGCGTGGGCGATCACGTCCACGCCGGAGGGTGCCAAGCTGGTGCCCGAGGTCAGCCGGATGGGCCGGTCCCGCAACACCGCGCTCGTCCTGGTGTCGCAGAACGCCGGCGACCTGCTCAACGAGCAGGTGACCAACTGCCTGTCGTCGGTGTTCGCGTTCCGGTCCACCGAGCGTGTCGAGGTGGGCCACGTCATGTCCCTGCTCGGGGTGGAGCCGTCGGAGGAGCACAAGGCGGTGCTGCGCTCGCTCGGCAACGGCGAGTGCGTCTTCCGTGATCTGGACGGGCGGGCGGGCCGCATCGCAGTGGACCTGATCTCGGAGGACCTGCTGCGCTGGCTCGACACGAATCCCACCCACGACAAACCCGGCGACAGCAGGCATGATCTTCAAGGGGGAGTGGGCCGAGCGCAGGAGGTACGGTCATGAAGGTCCGGCTACCCAGGCGGCTCGCGCTCGCGCTGGCCCTGATCGCGGGCATCCTCGTGGTCCCGCTCGTGGTGGGCGGCATGTCGCCGGCCGCCGCGGCCCCGTGCGACCTGTCGCCGGCGCTCACCCCCGAGGTGATCGGCAGCGGCGTCGACGGCATGATCCAGCCGCCGCCGAAGCCCGAGGGCACGGCTCCTGCGGCGACCACCAACTACGCGCAGTTCGGCATGAGCGGCCAGTTCTGGCACACCTACGGCCTGGGCTGCTCCGACATCGTCGCCGTCCTCGGCAACGGCTGGGCCAACACGGTCTTCCTGTGGGCCAAGGCGATCGACCGGGTGACGATCACCACCTATCAGGCCGCCGCCACGGAGGGTCCGCTCCAGTCCATCAAGGACGTGGTGGACGACATCGTGACGAACCTGTCGGAGGCGATGTACTGGCCCTTCCTCCGCCCGATCGTGATCCTCGGCGCGATCTGGCTGGCCTGGTACGGGCTGATCAGGAAGCGGGCCACGACCACGGCCGAGGGCGTCATCTGGATGGTGCTGGCCGTCACGGTCGCGACCTGGTTCTTCAGCCGCCCGGGCGACTTCACGGGCCTCGGCAAGGTCGTCACGGACAAGACCGGCGAGGTGGTCAACTCCGCCTTCTCCGGCCTGCCCGGCGCGGGCGGCGCGTCCTGCCTGCCCGGCCCCGGCCAGACCAGTCCCGAGGTGAAGGCCGGCGGCTACGGCCAGACGGGCACGCCGGGCGTCGACCAGAACGCCGACGCCCTGTGGTCCACGCTCGTCTGCAAGCCGTGGCTGGTGGGCCTGTTCGGCACGGCCGACCCGAACGCGCCGGTGGTGCGCGAATACGGCCGGCTCATGCTGGAGACGCAGGCGATCCCGGCGCCGCAGGCCGGACAGCAGGCCGCCGACCCGGCGGCGCACCAGGCCAAGTACGCCGAGATCGCGGAGAAGCTGCAGAACGACCCGCGCTTCGCCATCTTCCAGGGCAAGGACTGGACCTCGCGGCTCGGCGTGGCCATCGGCGCGCTGATCGCGGCCCTGGTCGCCGGCGTGCTGATCTTCCTGGTGGCGGTCTCGCTGCTGGTGCTCAAGGTCGGCTTCCTGCTGTTGCTGATCATGGGGCCGGTGTTCCTGCTGATCGGTGTGCACCCGGGCAGCGGGCGCATCATCGCGATGCGCTGGGTGGAGATGCTCGTCGGCACGCTGCTCCGGCAGGCGGTGCTGGCGCTGGTGCTGGGCGTGCTCGTGTACGGCTACGCACTGATCATCTCGACCGCGATGCCGTGGGGCCTGCAGATCCTGTTCATGGCCCTGCTGACGATCGCGGTGTTCTTCTACCGCAGGCCGTTCCAGCACCTGTTCGCCTCCATGAACGGCCACACGCTGACCACCCGCATGCTCGGCGAGGCGGCGAGCTCCCGCACGCTGGAGCGTTCGGCCGTGGCGCTGCCGCCGGTGGCCTCGGCCCGCATCGGGCGCTGGGGCGTGCGCAAGGCCGAGCCGCTCATCCAGGCCGCCGCGACCGGCGCGGCGGCGGG
>NZ_JBFAIA010000119.1:0-26329 GCF_040654455.1 Nonomuraea sp. NPDC050691 | reverse complement strand
TCCGATCTGCCGGCACACCCAAACTTTCGAACCCCCGCCGCCCCGCGCCGGCCGGGGCCCGGCAACGGGAAACCCCCGCCGGCGCGCGCCGGCGGGGGTTTCGGGTGAGGCCGATCAGCCGAAGATCTGGCTGAGCATCTCGTGCAACTCGTTGTCGTGAGCGTTGTGCGAGCCGGCCGCGGGCGAGCTGTTGGCCGGGCGGGACACGCGGCTGAGCGGGCGACCGCCGAGCAGCTGCGGGTCCTCGGCCAGCTTCAGCGCGAGGTAGGGCCACGGGCCCATGTTGACCGGCTCGTCCTGCGCCCAGACGAGCTGCGCCTGCTGGCCGTAGCGGCCCAGCTCGGCGGTCAGCTCCTCGGCCGGGAACGGGTAGAGCCGCTCCAGCCGCACGATCGCGACGTCGTCACGGCCGCTCTCGTCACGCTTGGCCGCCAGGTCGTAGAAGACCCTGCCGGAGCAGAGGACCACCTTGGTGACCTTCGCCGGGTCGACGGTCGTGTCGGACAGGACCGGCTGGAAGGTGCCCGAGGTGAAGTCGCTCGCCTTGGACGTGGCCGCCTTGTGGCGCAGCAGCGACTTCGGCGTGAAGACCACCAGCGGGCGGTGCCGGCCCGACTCGACCTGCCAGCGCAGCAGGTGGAAGTAGTTGGCCGGGGTGCTCGGCTGGGCGACCGTCATGTTGTCGAGCGCGCACACCTGGAGGAAGCGCTCGATGCGGGCCGAGGAGTGGTCGGGACCCTGACCCTCGTAGCCGTGCGGCAGCAGCAGCACGACGCCCGACTTCTGACCCCACTTCTGCTCACCGGACGAGATGAACTCGTCGATGATCGTCTGGGCGCCGTTGACGAAGTCGCCGAACTGCGCCTCCCAGGCGACCAGGGCGTCCGGGCGCACGACGCTGTAGCCGTACTCGAAGCCGAGCGCCGCGAACTCGCTGAGCAGCGAGTCGTAGACGTAGAACTTCGTGGTGCCCTGGTTGAAGGTCTTCAGCGGCGTGTGCTCGGCCCCGGTCAGCCGGTCGACCAGCACCGCGTGGCGCTGGGTGAACGTGCCGCGCCGGGAGTCCTGGCCGACCAGGCGCACCGGGTGGCCGTCGATGAGCAGCGAGCCGAAGGCCAGCGTCTCGCCCGTGCTCCAGTCGATGGCGTCCTGCTCGACCATCGTGCCGCGGCGCTGGATCACCGGCGCGAGACGCGGGTGCGGCGTGAAGCCCTCGGGCAGGTTGAGCTGGGTGTCGATGATGCGCTTGAGCGTCTCGTCACTGATCGCCGTGGGCGTGTCGTCGTGCGACCACTTGACGACCTCGGTGGGCGGCACGCGCATCGCCCCCGCCTCCAGCGGCTTCTTGGCCGCCTCGCGGGTCTCGGTGAACGCCTGCTCCAGCTTGGCCTGGTAGTCGCGCAGCGCCTGCTCGGCCTCCTCGACCGTGATGTCGCCCCGGCCGATCAGCGCCTCGGTGTAGAGCTTGCGGGTCGAGCGCTTGGCGTCGATCAGGTCGTACATCAGCGGCTGGGTGAAGGCGGGGTTGTCGCCCTCGTTGTGGCCGCGGCGGCGGTAGCAGATGAGGTCGATCACGACGTCCTTGCGGAACGTCTGGCGGTACTCGTAGGCGAGCTGCCCGACGCGGACCACGGCCTCGGGGTCGTCGCCGTTGACGTGGAAGATCGGCGCCTGGATCATCCGCGCGACGTCGGTCGCGTAGACGCTCGACCGGGACGAGGCCGGCGAGGTGGTGAAGCCGACCTGGTTGTTGACCACCACGTGCACGGTGCCGCCGGTGCGGTAGCCGCGCAGCTGCGACAGGTTGAGCGTCTCGGCCACGACGCCCTGACCGGCGAAGGCCGCGTCGCCGTGGATGAGCACCGGAAGGACCGTGAAGCCCTCCTCGCCGCGCTCCAGGAGGTCCTGCTTGGCGCGGACGACGCCCTCCAGGACCGGGTTGACCGCTTCCAGGTGGGACGGGTTGGCCACCACCGAGGCGGTGATGGTCTTGCCGCTCGGCGCGTTGAACTCGCCGGTGGCGCCCAGGTGGTACTTCACGTCGCCGGAGCCGTGCGCCGTGCGCGGGTCGATGTTGCCCTCGAACTCGCCGAAGATCTGGGCGTAGGACTTGCCCACGATGTTGGCCAGCACGTTGAGCCGGCCGCGGTGGGCCATGCCGATGACGACCTCGTCGAGGCCCTCGTCGGCGGCGTCGCTGATCACCGAGTCGAGCAGCGGGATCAGCGACTCGCCGCCCTCCAGCGAGAAGCGCTTCTGGCCGACGAACTTCGTCTGCAGGAACGTCTCGAACGCCTCGGCGGTGTTGAGCCGCGACAGGATGTTGAGCTGCTCCTCGCGGTCGGGCGAGGCGTGCGGCTTCTCCACCCGCGCCTGGATCCAGGCCCGCTCCTCGGGGTTCTGGATGTGCATGTACTCGATGCCGACGGTGCGGCAGTAGGAGTCGCGCAGCACGCCCAGGATCTCGCGCAGCTTCATCAGCGGCCGGCCGCCGAAGCCGCCGGTGGCGAACTCGCGCTCGAGGTCCCACAGGGTGAGGCCGTGGGACTGGATGTCGAGGTCGGGGTGCTTGCGCTGCTTGTACTCCAGCGGGTCGGTCTCGGCCATGAGGTGGCCGCGCACCCGGTAGGCGTGGATCAGCTCGATCACGCGCGCGGACTTGGCCACGTCGTCGTCGTGCGAGGCCGAGATGTCCTGGACCCAGCGGACCGGCTCGTACGGGATCCGCAGCGCCTCGAAGATCTCGTCGTAGAAGCCGTCCTCGCCGAGCAGCAGCCGGTGGATCTGGCGCAGGAAGTCGCCCGACTGGGCGCCCTGGATGATCCGGTGGTCGTAGGTGCTGGTCAGCGTCATGACCTTGGAGACGGCCAGGCGCGAGAGCGTCTCGGGGGAGGCGCCCTGGTACTCGGCCGGGTACTCCATCGCGCCGACGCCGATGATCGTGCCCTGGCCGGGCATCAGGCGGGGCACGGAGTGGACGGTGCCGATCGTGCCGGGGTTGGTCAGCGAGATCGTGGTGCCGGTGAAGTCGTCGACGCCGAGCTTGCCGGCCCGGGCCTTGCGGACGACCTCCTCGTACGCCATCCAGAACTGGCGGAAGTCCATCTGCTCGGCGGCCTTGATGGACGGCACGAGGAGCTGGCGGTCGCCGTTGCTCTTCTGGACGTCGATGGCCAGACCGAAGCCGACGTGCTCGGGCTTGACGAGCGTCGGCTTGCCGTCGACCTCCGTGTAGGAGTGGTTCATCTCCGGCATGGCCTTCAGCGCCTTGACGATGGCATAGCCGATCAGGTGCGTGAAGGAGACCTTGCCGCCGCGACCCCGCTTGAGGTGATTGTTGATCACGATGCGGTTGTCGATGAGCAGCTTGGCCGGGATGGCGCGGACGCTGGTGGCGGTCGGGACCGCCAGCGAGAGGTCCATGTTGGCCGCCGTGCGGGCCGCGGCCCCGCGGAGCCTGACCTCCTCGGCGCCCTTGGGCGCCGGCATGGCGGGTTGGGCCGGCTTCTCGACCGCCTTGTCGGCGGGCGCGACGGCCTGCTTGTCGACGGTCTTGACGGCGGGGGTCGGGGGAGCCGCCGTCTTGGTGGGGGTCGGGGGAGGCGCGGTAGCCGTGCCGTTCGCCGCCTCCCTGACCGGGGTTCGGCCCGGTCCGTAGTCAGGGTTGTAGTCAGCGAAGAAGTTCCACCAGGCCTTGTCCACCGACTCTGGATCCTGGAGGTACTTCTGGTACAGCTCGTCGACAAGCCACTCGTTCTGACCAAAGCTTGCCAGCGGGTTTGCCCGCGACGACTCAGACGACACGGCGGAAATCGCCCTCTTCCGCAGATCGGCGTTGATGTTAGAGAACCTGTCCAAGGTTACTCGTCCCGTCCGGCTACGCGCGCGCGGGTCGGCGCGCCACCCCGCCGGATCCTCCACGAACCGTCGGCCGGGGTCACGCACCCCTAGTCAACGGGGGTGATACGGGAAATATCACCGTTTGATATCAACGCTAAGGGAAGAGGTTTATTTCCCGCCGGTCAGCAACCGGCCGGCGATCCGGACGCCCGGCGACAGCTCCGAAAGAAGGTCGGCCAGCTCCTCGCCGGCGACCTTCAGCTCCTCCAGCGTCATCGGCTCCAGGCGCTCCAGGATGAACAGCGCGTTGACCGTCTCCTCGGTGAGCCGGGTGCGGGCCACCTGACGCCAGTTCCACCGGCGGCAGGTGACGCCCGTGTCGTCGCGCCAGATCACCTCGCCGGCGTCGGGCGTGCCGAGTGCCTCCTCCGACGCCTCGTCGCCGGTCGCCCGGATCAGCCGCGCCGGGCCGTCGTAGCGGTCGAGGTCCTCGCCGCCGATGGGCAGGGCGTGCTTCACGCTGATCGAGTTGTACGCGTCGACGGCCTGGTTGATCTCCGGCAGAGGCAGGCGGCGGGTGAGCGCGTCGACCGAGGGGCGGGTGCGTGACGGCTTGGCCCCGAACAGGCGGTACGCCTCGCGCCACGCCTCGATCTTGGCGGCCCGTACCTCGCGCTCCTCCTCGCCCTCGACGGTCAGCAGGTCGGAGGCGGCGGTCAGCCAGCCGCGCGACCGGTCGTCGGTCGGGCCGTTGTCCAGCCCGTGGGCGGTCATGAGCAGAACGGCGAAGTCGGGGCGCAGGGCGAGGACGGAGTCGTCCACGGTGATGTCGTCGAGCATGCAGCCAGTGTATTGAACTCTCAGACCACTGTATTGTCCGAGATAGATCGCAAAATTCACTTTGCAAAAATTGCTTTGCCGTCTACCGTCGGGAGGGTGGAGGAGAGCTACGAGATCAGCGACCCGCGGGTGCTGAAGGTGGTGGCCCATCCGCTGCGGGTGCGGCTGCTCGGGCTGCTGCGCACCGACGGGCCCGCGACGGCCAGCGAGCTGGGACGCGTGGTGGGGGAGAGCTCCGGGTCGACCAGCTACCACCTGCGCGTGCTGGCCAGGTACGGCTTCATCGAGGAGGACCCGGATCAGCGTGACGCCAGGGAGCGCCGCTGGCGCGCCCGCCACGTCTACACCTCCTGGGACAACGTCCGGATGGCCGCCACCCCCGAGGGCCGGGAGGCGGTCCGCATCATGCAGGCCCGCCAGATCGAGGCACTGGTGCGGGGGATGCGGGCGTTCGAGGAGTCCCCCGACCCTGACTGGCTGCCCGCGGCGGGGATGAGCGACCACCTGGCCGAGCTGCCCCCCGAGGGCGTGCGGGAGTTCTACCGGCGGGCGGCCGAGCTGATCCGCGAGCTGGAAGACCGCCACGCCGGGCACCCCGGGGTCCGCAAGGTCCACCTGTGGGCCGCCGCCTTCCCCGGCGAGACCCGCGGCCCCGCCGAGCCCCCCGACTCCGGCGAGCACCCGGACTCCGGCGAGCACCCCGAGGAGGACGCATGACCCCCCGCTCCGCGCTGCGCCGTTATCTGGTCGTCTGCTTCCTGAGCTGGCTGCCGACCGGCCTCATGATGACCACGATGATCCTGCTCATGACCGAGCGCGGCCTGGGCCTGGCCGAGATCGGCACGGCCTTCACCGTCTTCTCCGTCGTCACCCTCTCCCTGGAGCTGCCCACCGGCGGGCTGGCCGACGTCGTGGGCCGCCGCGTGGTGCTGGCCGTGTCGGCCGGGTTCACCGTCGTGGCGCTGACGCTGATGGCGATGTCCACGACGTTCTGGATGTTCGTGCTGACCGGCGTGCTCAAGGGCGTGGCGCGGGCGCTGTCGAGCGGCCCCGCCACCGCCTGGTACGTCGACACCCTGCACGACCTGGAGGGCCGGGACGCCGACCTGCGGCCGGGGCTGTCGAGCGGCGGTGCGATGGAGTCGGCCGCGCTCTGCCTCGGCGTGCTGGCGGGCGGGTTCGTGCCGCTGATGGTGCCCCCGGGCACGGTGGAGCCGCTGGCCGTGCCGCCGCTGCTCGGAGCGGTGGCGGCGGCGATGCTGCTGGCGGTGGTGCTGCTCGCGCTGCCCGAGCCGTCGCACCGGCGGGCGTCGCTGGGCGAGACGCTGCGTGCCGTGCCCGCGACCGTGCTGACCGGGCTGCGGCTGGCGACCGGCCACGGTGTGCTGCGCCGCCTGACGGTGTACTGCCTGGTGGCGGGCGTGGCGCTGACCGCCGTCGAACTGCTGACCCCCGGCCGCCTGGCCCGGCTGGCGGGTACGGCGGAGCTGGGCAGTACGGCGTACGCGCTGGTCGCGGCCCTGGGCTTCGCGGGCAGCTCGGCCGGCAGCGCGATCGCGCCCCGGGCGGCCCGCCTGGCCCGGGGACCGGCGCGCGGCGCGGCCCTCGGCGTCGTGCTGGCCGCGCTGTCGCTCGGCGCGCTGGCCGCCACCGCCGAGACGGGCGGCCCCGCCGGGCTGGCGGCCGCGGGCGCGGCGTACGTCGTCATGTACGCGGGCCTGGGCATCACGAGCATGCTGTCCCTGGAGATGACCCACCGCGCGGTGACCGCGGCGGAGCGCACCACGGTCGCCTCCACGAGCTCCCTGGCCCTCCAGGCCGGTGGCGCGATGTCGAACGTGGGCCTCGGCGTGCTGGCCACCGGGGCCGGGACGGGCGTCGCGTGGGGACTGGCGGCCGCGCTGATGGCCGCCTCGTCGCTGCTGTTCGCCCGGCTGCCCGCCCTCCGGCCGGGCGGGGTCGCGGTGGTGGAGCCGGAGCGCGCCGCCTCGGCCTGACGCTCAGCGCCTGACGCTCGGAGCCTGATGCTCAGAGGCTCCAGTCGGTCGCGGGGCCGACCGGGACGATCCGGCTCGGATTGATGTGGGGATGCGTCATGTAATAGTGGCGCTTGATGTGGTCGAAGTCGGTGGTCTCACCGAAGGCCGGGATGGCGTACAGCCTGCGGGCGTACGCCCACAGCGCCGGGTAGTCGACGAGGCGCCGCACCGAGCACTTGAAGTGGCCGTAATAGACGGCGTCGAAGCGGGCCAGCGTCGTGTACAGCCGCACGTCGCTCTCCGTCAGCTCGTCGCCGAACAGGTACGGCGAGCCCGCCGCGAGCCGTTCCTCCAGCTCGTCGAGCGTGGCGAAGACACGCGCCACGGCCTCCTCGTAGGCGGCCTGCGACCGGGCGAACCCCGCCTCGTAGACCGCGTTGTTGAGGCCGTGGTAGATCCGCTCGTTCAGCGCGTCGATCTCCGGCCGCAGGCGCTCGGGGTACAGGTCCGGGGTGGCGGACCAGGACGTCTCCAGATCGAGCGTGATCCGCGGGAAGTCGTTGGTGACGATGCGGCCCTCGGCGGCGTCCCAGATCGCCGGGACGGTGTAGCGGCCCTGGTAGTCCGGGTCGCTGGCGAGGTACAGCTCCGACAGGTACTCGGGGTCGCCGCCCGGCACTCGCCAGCCCTTCTCGTCGCGGATCGGGTCGACGATCGTCACGTCGAGCAGGTCCTCCAGGCCGAGCAGGCGGCGGACGATGAGCACCCGCTGCGCCCACGGGCAGGCGTAGGAGGCGTAGAGCCGGTACCTGCCGGGCTCGGGCGGCCCGAGGCGCTCGGTGAAACGGTTCGGCTGGCGGGCGAAGCGCCCGTCGCCGGTGGTCTCGCGTGCCGGCTTCATCCCCCCAGTAGAACATGGTTCGGAAATAGCTGGACAATCGGACCCATGGCGAAGTTCGTGGTGAATCCCTCCAGCCCGGCCCAGTACGACGCGTGGCGGAAGGGCGTGGTCCCGGAGGTCGAGCGGGTGGGGCCCGGGTTGTGGTCCGTGCCGGTGCCGATTCCGATCAACCCCCTGCGGTACGTGCTGGTCTACGTCCTGGAGCTGCCCGGCGGCGTGGCGATCGTGGACGCCGGCTGGAACACCGACGAGGCGTACGACGCCCTGGTCGCGGGCCTCGGCGTGGCCGGCCACGGGATCGCGGACGTGCGGGCGGTGCTCGTCACGCACATCCACCCCGACCACTACGGGCTGGCCGGACGGGTCAGGGAGGCGTCCGGGGCGTGGATCGGCCTGCACCCGGCCGACGCCGCCCTCATCCGCGAGCGCTACGACGACGAGGTCGTGGACTCCCTCGTGCGGCGCGAGCGGGAGATGCTCGCCCGTTCGGGCGTGCCCGGCGAGACCGTGGACGAGCTGGCCGGGGCGTCCATGTCGATCAGGCACCTGGTGTCGGCGGTGCGCCCGGACCGGCTCATCGAGGACGGTGACCGGCTGGACCTGCCCGGATGGGACCTGCGGGCGCTGTGGACGCCCGGTCACTCGCCCGGCCACCTGTGCTTCGTCTCGCCGTCGCGCAGGCTGCTGTTCTCCGGCGACCACGTCCTGGCCAAGATCACCCCGATCGTCGCCGTCCACCCCCAGTCGCGGCCGAATCCGCTGGCCGACTACCTCGACTCGCTGGCCGCGGTGCGCAAGCTGGACGTGGAGGAGGTGCTGCCGGCCCACGAGTACCGCTTCCGCGACCTGACCGGGCGGGTGGACCACGTGACAGCGCACCACGAGGAGCGGCTGGCGGAGGTCGAGCAGGTCGTCGGGGCCGCGACCGGCGGTCTGACCTGCTGGGAGGCGGCCACCCGGCTGACCTGGTCGCGGCCGTGGGAGACGTTCCAGGCCTTCGCGCGCCGCGCCGCCACGAACGAGACGCTGGCGCACCTGGTCTGGCTGGCCGAGCGGGGCCGCGTCGCGTGCGTTCCCGGCGAGCCGGAGCGCTGGCACCTCGCCGGCCGCTGAACGCCGCCCGTCACCGCGATGCCCGTACGGACGCCCGGGCATCGCGGGGGCGGCGGCGCGCTCAGCGCAGCCGGACCCGGCCCCGGCCGGTGGCGAACGGCAGGTCGAGCAGGGTGCGGATGCCCGGGGGAGCGGCGCAGACCGCCGGGACGGCGTTGATGGCGTGCGCCGCGGCGGCGGCAGGACCGTGGGAGACCTCGTCCACCGACAGTGTCATGTGCGGCACCCCCTCGATGTGCAGCACGAACCCCGGATCGGGCCAGCGCGGCACCCGTGCCGCGTCGGCCTTGTAGACCACCTCGATCGTCATGAACGGCCGCCCGCGCACCAGCCCCGAGAAGACCCAGCGCGAGGCGCACACCGTGCCCTCCCTGACCGTGCCGGCCGCGATCTCGAACTCGCGCGTCGCGAGCTCGAAGTCGTCACTCTCCTCGACCTCGTCCAGCCGCACGTCGAGCGCGTCGGCGACGAGCTGCACGCTCTCGGCGAAGAGCGAGCGCTGGAACATCCGGTACGGCCGGACCGCGGCCGTGTAGTCCTTGGCCGAGCGGGTGAACCCGACCAGGTCCACGACGACCTGCCGCGACGGATGGCCCCGGAAATCGGACGACTCCCGCACGTAGATGTGGTCGACCCGGTCGGACAGGCCGGTCAGCGCCAGCGGCAGGAAGTCGCTCATGAAGCCCGGGTTGATGCCGGTGCCGTGCAGGGTGGAGCCGCCGGCGGCGCAGGCCGTCTCGACGCGCTCGACCACGCCGGGCCCGTACGACTTGGGGTAGACGAAGCCCGTGGTGGTGATGACGTTCTTGCCCGAGGCGAGAAGGGCGCAGATGGTCTCGACGTCGGAGGTCTGGTCGGTGCCGAAGTAGAACGCCGGCAGCGGCATGTGGAGCACGCAGTCGGCGTCGAGGGCCAGGATCCGGTCGACGTCGTCGGTGCAGGTGATGCCCGTGGGCGGCAGCCCGACGAGCTCGCCCGCGTCCTTGCCGATCTTGTCGGGGTCGTACACCAGGACGCCCGCCAGCTGGAGTCCCGGCCTGCTGAGCACGCTGCGTAACGCGTAGCGGCCGATGGAACCGGTGGCCCACTGGACCACGCGGATGGGCGCGTTCACCGGCATGTCCGGCCTCCCAGGCCCGATGGAGGGAATGGCGAGGCAGACCCTCGCCTTGGGAGCCCGCAACTCTAGCAGAAAAACAAGCGACCGATCACTATCCGCGACGATCAGTCACGGTTGCGCCCGCCCGGACGCGGGTTATCGTACTCGTACTAGAAGTTTGTTCTCCTGCGCTGGAGGTTCGATGCTTCGGTTCGATGACAGGGTGGCGATCGTCACGGGGGCCGGGCACGGCCTCGGCAGGTCGCACGCGCTCCTGCTGGCCGAGCGGGGCGCCAAGGTCGTCGTCAACGACCTCGGCGGCGCGCTGGACGGCAGCGGCGCCTCCGCCGGTCCCGCCGCCGAGGTGGTGGAGCTCATCACGAAGAACGGCGGCCAGGCCCTCGCCAACGCCGACAACGTCGCCACCCCGGAGGGCGCGAACGCCATCGTCCAGGCCGCGGTCGACGCCTACGGCAAGGTCGACATCGTCGTCAACAACGCGGGCATTCTGCGTGACCGCTCGTTCGGCAAGATGACGGTCGAGGAGTTCGACGCGGTGCTCGCCGTCCACGTCCGGGGCTCGTACCTCGTCTCCCGCGCGGCGTACCCGTACATGAAGGAGGCCGGCTACGGCCGCGTCGTCAACACCTCCAGCCCCGCCGGCCTGTTCGGCAACTTCGGCCAGGCCAACTACTCGACCGCCAAGATGGGCCTGGTCGGCCTGACCAAGACGCTCGGCATCGAGGGCGCGCGCAACGGCATCAAGGCCAACGCCATCGCCCCGGTCGCCTGGACGCGCATGACGGACTCGCTGCTGCCGGCCGAGTTCGAGGCCAAGTTCACGCCCGAGCGGGTCAGCGCCCTCGTCGCCTACCTCGTCCACGACTCGTGCGAGGTCAGCGGCGAGGTGTTCACGGTCGGGGGCGGCAAGGTGGCGCGGGTCATGGTGGCCGAGGGGCCGGGCTGGCGCTCGGACGACCTCACGCCGGAGGCGGTGGCGGACAACTGGGGGGCGGTCATGGCCGAGCAGCCGTACGTCCTCACGGCCGCCGACTCGATGAAGGCCATGCTCTGACGGTTCGCTGATCTCCCGCAAGGGCTCCTCCGCCAGGAGGGGCCCTTTCGTTATGCGCGGATCCTCTTTGTTCGATGTTCGGCGGAAGATAGCCGACTTGAGACGAAATTTGCTCTTGATTCGTGTGGCAACCGCTCTTAAGGTCACGGCATGACCCCCGCTCCGGGCTCGCCCGGGGACGTGCTGACCCTCATCAGCGCGGGCTCCGCGACGACCCGATCCGACCTGGCCCGGCTCACCGGCCTCGCCCGTTCCACGATCTCCCAGCGCGTCGACGCCCTCATCGAGAACGGCCTCGTCGAGGAGACCGAGAGCGGCGAGTCCACCGGCGGCCGGCCGCCCCGCCAGCTCCGGCTGCACACCGACGGCCACGCCTTCGCGGGCGTGGACGTGGGCGCCACCCACTGCCGGGTCGCGCTGATGGACATCTCGGGCGAGGTGCTCGCCGAGTGCGAGGACCCGCTCCTCGTCACCGAGGGCCCCGAGACCGTCCTCGCCCACGTCGAGCGGCGCCTCGACCTGCTGCTCGCCGAGGCGGGCCGGCCGAGGTCCGCGCTGCGGGCGCTGGGCATGGGGGTGCCGGGGCCGGTCGAGTACGCCACCGGCCGGCCGAACAACCCGCCGATCATGCCCGGCTGGAACGACTACCCCATCCCCGAGCACTTCAAGGACTGCGTCGTCCTCGTCGACAACGACGTCAACGTGATGGCGCTCGGCGAGCACCGCAACGCCTTCCCCGGCACCAGCCACCTGCTGTTCGTCAAGGTCGGCACCGGCATCGGCTGCGGCATCGTGGCGGAGGGACGGCTGCACCGCGGCGCCCAGGGGTCGGCGGGCGACATCGGCCACATCCGGGTGTCCGGCCACGACGACGCGGGCTGCCGCTGCGGCAACAGCGCCTGCCTGGAGGCCGTGGCCGGGGGAGCGGCGCTGGCGCGCAGGCTCACCGAGCTCGGCGTGCCCGCCACGAGCGGCGCCGACGTGGTGGCGCTCGTCCAGGGCGGCGACACGCGGGCGCTGCGGCTGGTCAGGGAGGCCGGCCGGCACATCGGCGAGGTGCTGGCCGGGCTGGTCAACTTCTTCAACCCCGAGGTCATCGTCATCGGCGGCGTCCTGTCCCGGGTCCACGAGCACCTGCTCGCCGGGATCAGGGAGACCGTCTACCGCAGGTCGCTGCCGCTGGCCACCCACCACCTGTCGATCGTGCCGAGTCGTACCGGGGAGGACGCCGCCGCTCTCGGCGCCGGCCTCCTGGCGATCGAGCACTACCTGTCACCCGACAACATCAACAAGATCGTCAACGCCTGACAGGAGAGACCCCGATGCTGGTCATGAGGGGAATCGTCAAGCAGTTCCCGGGCGTTCGCGCGCTCGACGGCGTGGACCTGGACGTGCGGGCCGGCGAGGTGCACTGCCTGCTCGGACAGAACGGCGCCGGCAAGTCCACCCTGATCAAGGTCCTCGCCGGAGCCCACCGGCCCGACGAGGGCACGATCGAGCTGAACGGCGCCCCGGCCGCCCCCGCGAGCCCCGTGGACGCCATCCGGCTCGGCATCGCCACCATCTACCAGGAGCTCGACCTCGTCGACGGGCTCACCGTGGCCGAGAACATCTTCCTCGGCCACGAGCACGCCCGCCTCGGCTTCACCGACCGCCGCGCCGCCAACCGGGCGGCCGGCGAGGTGCTGGCCCGGCTCGGTCACCCCGAGATCCGGCCGTCCACCGAGGTCGGGCGGCTCGCCCCGGCGGCCAAGCAGATCGTGTCCATGGCCCGCGCCCTCTCGCGCGAGGCCCGCCTCATCGTCATGGACGAGCCGTCCGCCGCGCTCGCCCACGACGAGGTGGCCAACCTGTTCCGCATCATCCGCGACCTCACCGCCCGCGGCGTCGCCGTCGTCTACATCTCCCACCGGATGGAGGAGATCCGCGAGATCGGCGACCGCGTCACCGTCCTCAAGGACGGCCGCACGATCGCCGTCGGCCTGCCCGCCCGTGAGACGCCCACCTCCGAGATCGTCTCGCTGATGACCGGCCGCGACGTCGAGTACGTCTTCCCGCCCCGCGCCACCCGGACTCCCGGCGAGGAGGTGCTGCGCGTGGAGGACCTGTCCGCGCCCGGCGCCTTCGCGGGAGTGTCGTTCTCGGTGCGCGCGGGCGAGATCGTCGGGCTGGCCGGCCTGGTCGGCTCCGGCCGCTCGGAGATCCTGGAGGCGGTCTACGGCGCCCGCCGCGCCACCGGCCACGTGCAGGTGGGCGGCCGTCCGGTCCGCCGCGCCGGCCTCCTCCAGTCCGTACGGCGGGACGGCCCCCTGCGGGCGCTGCGCCGCGGCGGCGTCGTCGAGTCCGTACGGCTCGGCATGGGCCTGGCCCCCGAGGAGCGCAAGGCCCAGGCGCTGCTCCTCGACCAGAGCGTCACCGCCAACATCACGCTGGGCGGCTTATCCGGGTTCGCCAGGCTCGGCTGGCTGGACCGGGCCCGCGAACGCGCGGAGGCCACCCGGCTGGCCGAGGCGCTCGACATCCGGCCCCGCGACCCGGAGCGCCCGGTCAAGACGCTGTCCGGCGGCAACCAGCAGAAGGCCGTGCTCGCCCGCTGGCTGCTCGGCGGGCGCCGGCTGCTGCTGCTCGACGAGCCCACCCGCGGCGTGGACGTGGGCGCCCGCGCCGAGCTGTACACCGTCATCCGCCGCCTGGCCGAGGACGGCATCGGCGTGCTGCTCGTCTCCAGCGAGGTTCCGGAGGTGCTGGGCCTGGCCGACCGCGTCCTCGTGCTGCGCGAGGGGACGGTCATCCACCAGGGCGACGCCGGCGACCTCGACGAGCACCGCGTCCTCGACATGATCATGAATGGGAGGGCCGCCTGATGGCGGAAGCAGGAAGAACGGTCGCGGAGGCTCCCGCGACGGCCGTCCCCCGCTCCTTCGAGCTGCGGCACCTGGGCCTGTTCGTGGCGCTCGCGCTGCTCGTGGCCGTCGGCCTCGTCACCCGGCCCGCCGCCTTCGCCACCGCCGACAACCTGGTCAGCATCCTGTCGCTGGCCGCCACGATCGGCGTCATCACCGTCGGCGCGACCTTCGTCATCATCGGCGGCGGCATCGACCTGTCCGTGGGCGCCGTCATGGCGCTGGCCTCGGTGTGGGCGACGACCGTGGCCACGCAGGAGTTCGGGCCGGTCGTCATGGCGATCTGCGCCCTCCTCGTCGGCACCGGGGCCGGGCTGGTCAACGGGCTGCTCGTCGCGTACGGGCGGCTGGTGCCGTTCATCGCCACGCTGGCCATGCTCGTCGCCGCGCGCGGCCTCGCCCAGCGCATGTCCGACCGCAGGACCCAGCTCGTCAGCGCCGACAACCAGGCCATCGTGGACCTCGCCACCACCCGGGTGCTCGGCGTGCCGCTGCTCGTCTACGTCTTCGCCCTCGTCGTCGTCCTCGGCTGGGTCCTGCTCAACCGCACCACGTTCGGGCGCCGGACGTACGCGGTGGGCGGCAACCCCGAGGCGGCCCGCCTGGCCGGCATCGACGTGCGGCGGCACACCATGCTCCTGTACGCGCTGTCCGGCCTGTGCTGCGGCATCGCCGCGATCCTCATCATGGCCCGCACCACCACCGGCTCCTCCACGCACGGCGACCTGTACGAGCTGGACGCCATCGCGGCCGTGATCATCGGCGGCACGCTGCTGACCGGCGGGCGCGGCACCATCGTGGGCTCCATCCTCGGCCTGCTGATCTTCACCATCATCACCAACCTGTTCATCCTCAACGGCCTCAACACCAGCGACCAGCTCATCGCCAAGGGCCTGATCATCGTCGTCGCCGTGCTGCTCCAGCGGCGGAACCTGAAGGAGAGAACGCCATGACCGACAAAGTCGCGCGCCGCGGATTCCTCGTCGGCGGACTCGGCGGAGCCGCCCTGTTAGCGACCGCCGGCTGTACCAGCAACGAGCCGTCGGCCGCCCCAGCCGCCAGCGCCGCCCCCGTGCCCGCCCCGGCGTCCGGCGGCAACGACCAGCCCGGCACCAAGGTGACCATCGGCTTCTCCGCCCCCGCCGCCGACCACGGCTGGATCGCCGCCATCGCCAAGAACGCCGAGGCGGCCGCCAAGCAGTACACCGACGTCGACTTCAAGCCCGTCGAGCCCACCAACGACATCAACCAGCAGATCTCCGCCGTCGAGTCGCTCATCGCGGCCAAGGTCGCCGCGCTGGTGATCCTGCCCAACGACGGCCAGCAGCTCAACCAGGTCGCCCTCCAGGCCACCAAGGCCGGCATCCCGGTCGTCAACCTCGACCGCGTCTTCCCCGACAAGCTGGCCTACCGCACCTGGATCGGCGGCGACAACTACGGCATGGGCGTCGCCGCCGGCCACTACATCGGCAAGAAGCTCAAGGACAAGGGCGTCACGAACCCGGTCATCCTGGAGATCCAGGGCATCGCCACCCTCCCGCTGACCCAGGACCGCAGCAAGGGGTTCGCCGACGCGCTCAAGACGTACGGCTTCAGCGTGACCGCCAAGCAGGACGCCAAGTTCACCGTCGAGACCGGCAACCAGGTGGCGACCAGCCTGCTCCAGGCGCACAAGAAGATCGACGCCCTGTGGAACCACGACGACGACCAGGGCATCGGCGTGCTCGCCGCCATCAAGGAGGCGGGACGCAAGGAGTTCTTCATGGTCGGCGGCGCCGGCTCGCTCAACGCCATGAAGGAGATCCAGTCCGGCTCGTCCGTGCTGGAGGCGACGGTCACGTACAGCCCCACGATGGCCTCCTCGGCGATCAAACTCGCCCGGCTCATCGCCCAGGGGAAGGGCATGAGTGACCTCGTGGAGAACCAAGTTCCGCAGTCCATCACGCTCGCGTCGGAGACCATTACCAAGGAGAACGTCGAGAAGTACCTGCCACTCGGCTTCGAGTCCTGATCGGGGGCTGCATGTCAGAAAAGATCGGCATCGGCGTGGGCATGGTCGGCCACGCCTTCATGGGCCGCGTCCACTCCCAGGCCTGGCGGAGCGTGGGGGCCTTCTTCGACCTGCCGCTCGCGCCGCGCATGGCGGTGCTGGCGGGCAGGTCGAGGGAGCGCACGTCCGCCGCCGCGGCCCAGCTCGGCTGGGCCGACGTGGAGACCGACTGGAGGAAGCTGGTAGAACGCGACGACGTGCAGATCGTCGACATCTGCACGCCCGGCGACTCCCACGCCGAGATCGCCATCGCCGCGCTGGAGGCGGGCAAGCACGTCATCTGCGAGAAGCCGCTGGCCAACACCGTCGCCGAGGCCGAGGCCATGGTCCGCGCCGCGGCCTCGGCGCCCGGCCGGAACATGGTCGCCTTCAACTACCGCCGGGTGCCCGCCATCGCCCTGGCCCGCCGGTACGTGGAGGAGGGCCGGCTCGGCGAGATCCGGCACGTGCGGGCGCAGTACCTGCAGGACTGGATCGTGGACCCGGGCTTCCCGCTGGTGTGGCGGCTGCGGAAGGACAAGGCCGGCTCCGGCGCGCTCGGCGACATCGGCGCGCACATCATCGACACCGCCGAGTACGTCGCCGGGCAGCGCGTGGTCGGCGTCTCGGCGCTCACGGAGACGTTCGTGAAGGAGCGTCCCCTGGCGGAGGAGTCGGCCGGACTGGCCGCCACCGGAGGCGCGGGGAGTACCGCCACGGGCGCCGTCACCGTGGACGACGCCGCCCTGTTCATCGGCCGGCTCTCCGGCGGCGCGCTCGCCTCGTTCGAGGCCACCCGCTTCGCCACCGGACGCAAGAACGCGCTGCGCATCGAGCTCAACGGCTCGCTCGGCAGCCTCGCCTTCGACTTCGAGGCCATGAACGAGCTCTGGGTCAGCGAGGGCGACTCCGGCTTCACCCGGATCCTCGTCACCGAGCCCGGACACCCGTACGCCGGAGCCTGGTGGCCCCCCGGCCACGGCCTCGGCTACGAGCACACCTTCACCCACGAGATCAAGGACTTCCTGGAGGCGATCGCCGAGGACCGCGATCCCGCCCCGTCGTTCGCCGACGGCCTGCGGGTGCAGCGCGTCCTCGCCGCGGTCGAGCGGAGCGCCGCCGACGCCAGCCGCTACACGGTCGTCGAGGACGTATCACTCGGAGAGGACGCATGATGAGACCGGTCACGTTGTTCACGGGCCAGTGGGCCGACCTGCCGTTCGAGGAGGTGTGCCGGCTCGCCGCCGAATGGGGCTACGACGGCCTGGAGATCGCCTGCTCAGGCGACCACTTCGACGTCGCCCAGGCGGTCTCCGACCCGTCGTACGTCGAGCAGAAGCGCGCCCAGCTCGACAAGCACGGCCTCAAGGTGTGGACCATCTCCAACCACCTCGTCGGCCAGGCCGTCTGCGACCACCCCATCGACGAACGCCACAAGGCCATCCTGCCCGCCCGCATCTGGGGCTCCGGCGACCCGGAGTCGGTGCGGCAGGCGGCGGCCGAGGACATGAAGAACACCGCGCGCGCCGCCGCCCTGCTCGGCGTCGACACCGTCGTGGGCTTCACCGGCTCGTCGATATGGCACACGGTCGCCATGTTCCCGCCGGTGCCCGCCTCCATGATCGACGCGGGCTACCAGGACTTCGCCGACCGCTGGAACCCCATCCTCGACGTCTTCGACGAGGCCGGCGTACGGTTCGCGCACGAGATCCACCCCAGCGAGATCGCCTACGACTACGTGACGACGCAGCGCACCCTGGAGGCCATCGGCCACCGGCCCGCGTTCGGCCTGAATTGGGACCCGTCCCACATGGTCTGGCAGGACCTCGACCCGGTGGCGTTCATCCTCGACTTCGCCGACCGCATCTACCACGTGGACTGCAAGGACACCCGCGTCCGGGTCGGCGACGGCCGCCGCGGCCGCCTCTCCTCGCACCTGCCGTGGGCCGACATGCGACGCGGCTGGGACTTCGTCTCGACGGGCCGCGGCGACGTGCCGTGGGAGGACTGCTTCCGGGCGCTCAACTCGATCGGCTACAACGGGCCCATCTCCATCGAGTGGGAGGACGCGGGCATGGACCGCCTGGACGGGGCCAAGGAGGCGCTGGGCTACATCCGCCGGCTCAACTCCATCACCCCACCGGCGACCTCGTTCGACGCCGCCTTCTCCACCACCTGAGCCTCGGCTTCGGGAGCTTCACAGCACGGTCCTCACGGGAGGGGGCGCGCTACGCGCGTTTCGGCGCTCGGGCGCGCCCCCTTCGCCCCTCTCGAGGGCATGGTCCTCGCTGACGCTCGGGCGTTCTGTCCCCGGGGCTTCGCCCCTGAGGCGAGGGGCTCCGCTGCTGCGGATCGGCAGAGAGAACATTCCTGTGTCCGTTGCCGAGTGGATGCGGGCGCAGGTCGTGTTCCGTGCCGCGGCGATCCGCTGCCGCTGTGGTCGAGGACACCGCCGTTCGCCTGGCTTTCCCCCATGGTCCGGCCGGCTCGCTGGTGACTCCGCGACGGGGCTGACGGCAGCGACTCGATGGTGACGTTTCCGGACGCCTCGCGAAGGAGGTGTACACGATCTGGGGGACAGGGGCCGACGAGATCACCATGTGAGACGAGGGCTGATCCCGACCCAACCATTCACCCTTTCGCCGGCGTCGTTAACGGGCGAGAGGAGTCATCTTGGACCCCAATGACAGCTTCCGTGAGTTCATGGCCGCCCACCAGCAGTCGCTGATGCGGACGGCGTATCTGCTCACAGGGGACGCCCACCTTGCCGAGGACCTGCTGCAAAGCGTGCTGATCAAGGTGCTCCGGCGCTGGTCCGAGCTCGCGCACGTCGCCAGCCCTCAGGCCTACGCCCGCAAGGCGCTGGTCAACCAGTACATCTCCTGGCGTCGTCGGCTGGTCAGGACGGCCGAGCTGCCGAGCGCCGAGCCGCCGGAACGGGCGCACTCCAGCGAGGAGTCCACGATCATCCGGCTCGCCATGCGGCAGGCGCTGGCGCGGCTACCACCCAGGCAACGGGCGGTGATCGTTCTGCGTTACTACGAGGACCTCACCGAGCACGACACCGCGAAGCTGCTGAACTGCTCGATCGGCACGGTCAAGAGCCAGGCCCACGACGCGCTCGCCCGGTTGCGGGCGCTGGCGCCGGAGCTCGCGCCGAAGTTCGCCGACATGGAGAATCTGGAGGAGGCGCACCGATGACCTGGCTGCGAGCGGTTCTGGACGACATGGCCGACGACGCGCCCCAGGTGGACCTGACGGAGCGGACGATCAGGGCCCGTGAGCGGCGGCGGCGCGTGGCCGCCCCCGTCGTGGCGACGGCCTCGGTCGTCGCCGTCGCGCTCGCCGCGACCGCCGCCGTACGACTGCTGCCGGCGGAGCCGGATGCCGCCGCCCGACCCGGGACGGTGACCGACCTGCCGGCGCGCGGGGTGGGGCCGCTGAGCCACGCCTACGCGACGTTCTGCCGGCCGGAGGACGGCGAGGCGCCGTCCGGGTGTGTGAACGGCGGCTGGCGGGTGGTCACCCGGGACGGCAAGACCTACCGGGTGGGGCAGGCCCTGCGTGGTGGCTCCTCCGGGCTCCGGACAAGCCCCCTGGCGATCAGCAGGGACGGCCGCAAGGTGGCCTACTACGACGCCAAGGCCGGGACTTTCGCGGTGCGCGACCTCACCTCCGGAGCGGTGCTCCTGGCTCCGACCAAGGTGCCCAGGCAGTGGCTCGGCAGCATCGCCCAGCTCCTGCTGTCGGACGACGGCCGGTTCGTGGCCTTCAGCAAGGCGCCGGCGCTGAAGGACCCGGCCATGCTGTTCGACATGCGCGAGCGCATGGTCAGGTTCTTGCCCAACGACTGGGACCCCATCGGCCTGTCCCCGGACGGCGACACGATCACCCTGGCGAAGTACGCCCCCAAGACGCGGCTGCAGACCATCAGCCACCTCTGGCGGACGTCCACGGCGGGCAACGCCAGGACTGTCGATGTCACCGGCCACTATCAGGTCGGCGGGCTCGGTCCCGACGGGCGGACGGTCGTCGCGGTGGAGAGCGTGAAGGTGACCGGCAGCGGGTGCGTGAGAAGCGGCGGTGCCCTCGTGCACCTGGACCGGGAAACCGGCAAGGTGCTCCGAAGGGTTCCCGTGCGGGGCCTGTCCATGACGGCCAATTTCGTCCATCTGCGCAGCTGGGCCGGTCCTCAGGAGATCACCGCCCTCGCCACGCCCTTCACATGCAACGAGAGCGACGACGCCCCTGCCTCGTCCTTCGACCCTCCATACGCTCCGTTCACGGCGTACGCGGTGAACGTCGAGACCGGCAAGGCCAGGAAGCTCGCCACCTACACCGCCCAGGGCTTCTTCGAGCTAGTTCTGCCCGGCTTCCCCGGGACCCTGTGACGGGAAGAAACAGGGCCGGGAGACTTGGGAACGGCACGGTCCTCACGTGGGGTGCGCTCCGCGCGTTTCGGCGCTCGGGCGCGCCCCCTTCGCCAAGCCGGGCGATTCATGGCAAACGGGATAGATCGCTACAGTGTGCGCTCGTGCATCGACGTCAGTTCCTCACGGCCGCGGCGCTGTCCGCTCTGGCAGCGGCCTGTAGCTCCGACCCCGCAGTGGATCCGGCCTCCCCCGGACCGGAGATCGATTTCGGCACTCCGTTGCGGGTGCCCCCGCTGCTCAACCCCAAGTCGGGCAAGGACGGTGTACGGCGCTTCGAGCTGTCCATGCAGGCGGGCCGGACACAGATCCTGGCCGGCAAGCGGACGCCCACCTGGGGCTTCAACGGAGCCTTCCTCGGCCCCACGCTGCGCGCGAGCCGTGGCGACAAGGTCAAGATGGCCGTGCGCAACGGACTTTCGGAGCTCAGCACCGTGCACTGGCACGGCATGCGCCTGCCGGCTCGGATGGACGGCGGTCCGCACCAGCCCATCGAGCCGGGCGCCGTCTGGATGCCGCACTGGACGATCGACCAGCCCGCGGCCACCTCCTGGTACCACCCGCATCCCCACGGCGCGACGGCTGAGCACGTCTACCGAGGCCTGGCTGGGATGTTCATCCTCGACGACGACCTCGATCTCGACCTGCCGGCCGACTACGGCATCGACGACATCCCGCTGATCCTGCAGGACAAGAAGTTCGCCCCGGACGGCTCCTTCGACGGGGACCCGCTCAAGGGCACCTTCGGTATCCTCGGTGACCACATCCTCGTCAACGGCACCTACAACCCCCACCTGAGGGTCACCACCGAGCGCGTGCGCTTCCGCGTCCTGAACGGCTCCAATGCCCGCATGTACAACCTGGCCTTCGCCGACAAGCGCAGCTTCCACGTCATTGCCAACGATGGCGGCCTCCTCGGCGCGCCGGTCGAGGTGGAGACTCTCTCCCTCACACCCGGCGAGCGCGTGGAGATCATCGTGGCCTTCGCCCCCGGCGAGCAGGTGATCCTGCGCACCGCCGACAACGGCGTCGACATCGGCGAAGGAGACTTCGACCTGCTGAAGCTGATCGCCGCCAAGCAGCTCAAGCCGGCTCCCGCGGTCCCCGCCCGCCTCGCCTCCCCGGCGGCCATCACCGCACCCGCCGGTGCGAAGGTACGGCGCTTCAAGCTCAGCGGCCACGACGCCATCAACGGCAAAGCCATGGACATGACACGCATCGACGAGGTGGTGCCGGCAGGCGCCGTCGAGATCTGGGAGATCGAGAACAACGTCTACTCGCACAACTTCCACATCCACGAGGTCGCCTTCCAGGTGCTGGAGATGGACGGCTCCGCGCCGCCCCCCTACGCCACCGGCCACAAGGACACGGTCTACGTGCCCTCCAAGAGCGTCGTACGCCTCGCAGTCCAGTTCGGCCGCTACACCGACCCCGTCTCGCCGTACATGTACCACTGCCACATCCTCCGCCACGAGGACTCCGGCATGATGGGTCAGTTCGTGATCGTCGAACCCGGCACCGAGAACCAAGTCAGTCTCTCCATCCCCGCGCACATAGGAGGACACTGAGCAGGCTCTCCAGGCCACAGGCCGGCCGGCTGCCTCCGGCGAGGGCGGCGCACTGCGGGAGACTGGGGGAGTGACCACCGAGAGCGCCCGTCCGAGTCCGCCGGCGACCAGTCCCTCCATCGTGCTGCTCACGCTGGCGCACCGCATCGAGTCCGAGCTGGGCGCCACGCTCGCGCCGCTCGGGCTGACGGTCAGCAGGCTGGGGCTGCTCGGGCACATCGCGGGGGTGCCCGGGGCGTCGTTCAGCGACCTGGCCCGCATGTCGGGCATCACCGTGCAGAGCGTGCACACGGCGGTGAAGGCGCTGGCGGGGTCCGGGCTCGTACGGGACGGGAAGGCGAGGGCCGGGTCGGCGTCCACGCTGGAGCTCACACCGGAGGGCGCGCGGCTGATGGGGGAGGCGATGAAGGCCGTGGAGGGCGTGGACGAGCGGCTGTTCGGGCCGGACGCGGACCCGATCCAGCGCCGGATCGCCGACGCCGTACGAGCCGCCTTCGGTGGACTCCCTCCGGGCTGAGCCCGAGCGGGCGTCCTCCCAGCTGGGACCTTGGCCGGGCACTCTGCCTGGGGGTACGGCGGGGAAGGGCGTCCTGCCCGGGGGTACGGCAAGGGAGACGGGGAGGATGAGGAGATGGACGCCGACCAGGCGCGCCGGCTCTTCGGCGGACAGCGCGTCGCCCGCCTCGCCACCGTGGGCCCCGGCGGCGCGCCGCACCTGGTGCCCGTCACGTTCGCCCTGACCGGCGACCGGATCGTCATCGCGGTCGACCACAAGTCCAAGACGACCACCGACCTGAAGCGGCTGCGCAACATCCGGGCGAACCCCCGGGTGACCCTCCTCGCCGATCACTACGACGACGACTGGACGCGGCTGTGGTGGGTGCGCGCCGACGGCACGGCCCGCGTCCTCGACCCGGACGCCACCGGGAGCGGTGAGGCGGCGGAGGCGCTCGCGGGGAAGTACGAGCAGTACCGGCGGATCCCACCTGCCGGGCCGGTCATCCTCGTGGACGTGACGCGCTGGTCCGGATGGTCGTCGTCACCAAGCGCATGTGAACGTTGACTCACGGTGAGGTAAAGTGGCGGGGTGGCTTACGAACCCCCCGCCGGCCCGCTCACCCCGGGCGGCTTCGACACCCCGCGCGACGTCGCCGCCGGCCTGCCGCTGTTCCTCGTCGAGCAGTGGCGCGCCTCCGACCGCACCGCCGGCGAGGCGCGCCGCCTGCTGAGCCGCCACGAGGTGCGCGGATACTCCGTGGTGTCCGACTCGGCCGGGCTCACCCGGCTCAGCCAGCGGCTCGGGCTGCTGGAGGTGCTGGCGCTCATCGACCGGCCGAAGCGGATCCTGCACGCGTGCGCCAGGGCCGCCGGCGGGCGCGCGGTCGGGGTGTGGGCGGCCGACAACGCGCAGCTGTTCCATCCGGATGCGGTGGAGGCGTCCACGCTGCTGTCCGCCCTGCTGACGGCGCAGGACGAGATCGGGCGCCACTGCGAGGTCCGCATCGGGATCGGCGTGCACCTCGGGTCCTACTACGAGCTGTCGGGCGGGCTGTACGGGGCGGAGGCCGACGCTGCCGAGGAGTTCGCCGAGAACGACACCGAGGGCGGGGAGATCGCGGTGACGCAGGCCGTGGTGGACCGGCTGCCCCAAGGTCACCCCTTCGCGCTGGCCCGCAAAGACGGGATCGGCGGCCTGGTCGGGCCCGTCTACCAGGTGCTCGACGGTCCCCGCCTGGCCATTCCCGGGCTCGGCGAGACCTGGGCGGCCGAGGGGTGGCCGGGCGAGCCGGGGTCCACCGGCCAGGAGCACTACCCCATCCCCTACTCCGGCGCCTTCTACGCCGACCTGCTGCTGCTCGACTCCCGCCCCGGCGACGCCGAGTTGGCCGAACGGCTCGCCGCCGAGCACCTGCGCGAGCGCACCGTGGTCCTGATCGAGCGGAGCGCCGCCCCCGCCGACACGCCGGAGGTGGAGCTGCTGAGAGGGCTGTCGCTGTCGGCGGCGATGCGGGACGTCGGCCTGAGCCTCCTGCCGCCGGAGGGAGCCGTCGAGATCAAGGTCGCCGGGCCGCTGGGCATCTACCTGTTCGACGAGCCCGTGCCGGCCGTGCGTTTCGCGCTGGCGCTGCGTACGGGGCTCGCCGAGCGGGAGATCGTGGGCCGGATCGGGGTGGCCGCCGGGCCGGTGCTCGCCGGCCGCACACCCGGCGGCGGCTGGGACATCGCCGGCGCCCCGGTCAACCTCGCCTCCAAGATGGCGCAGGACCTCGGCACACCCGGCCGCGTCCACCTGAGCGAGGCCGTGCACACCGCCCTGGTCGACCACGCAGCCGTGGGTGATCACGCAGCCCTGGGCGACCATGCCGACGTGGCGGGGTTCGAGGCGGTGCGGCGCACCGTGTCGGGGGTGGAGATGACGTACTACGAGGGCTGACGTAACCAGGAGATGAGCTCTGGCGCTGGCCGCATCCTGAAGAACAGGCGTTGGCGGTCGATCTGGAGGCTGCGGGGACGGTTTCCGCCGCCTGGATGGCTTCGTTGGTCTTCATGTGCTCTTGTCCCCATTCGCCCAAGGGGATGAGCGCGGTGTTCAACGTGCTCCATCTCGCGGAGTCGCTCCGGACCCTGATCCAGCCCTACCCGCCCAAAGGGCATGGTGACACCATCCTGATCGCGGGTCAGCGCTTCGCGGTGTCGGCGGGCGTCGTGGTGAGTGGGGTGCGGGACAGCGCACGGTAGCGGGCGAGGCGGAAGGCGGCCGTCGTGAGGCCCGCCACGGCCGCCACGACCAGGGTGATCGTCAGCGGCGCCGCGAAGTACGTGAGCTGCGCCCACGTGACCGTCCGGCCGTTCATCAGGAACGAGACCAGGTCCGGGTACGCCGCCAGCAGCGTCGAGGGCAGCAGCACCGGCACCAGGCGCAGCCCGGCCCGCCACGATCCCTGCGACCGGCCCTGCGACGTTCCCCTCGACCGGCCCTGCGACGTTCGTGTGGCCGGTCGTCGTGTCCTCTTCGACGACCTCGTGGCGTCCTGCGTCCTCGAGGCGAGTCGTCGGGCGGCCCAGCGGCGGGAGCGGGCCGCCCCCAGGGCCCCGAGTCCGGCCGCCACCAGTGCGATCACTCCCAGCACCAGCTCGAACAGCTGCCTGTCGCCCCCGGGCACCTCCGGTGGCGTGCCCTCGCTCAGGTCGGCGAGCCCACCGGCGATGGCGAACGTGTCGTCCGTCAGGCTCGCGCTGTTCGTCATGACCGCGAAGCCGTATCCCGTCTCCGGGACGATCGTCTCGACGGCGGTGTACGTGAACAGGTTGCCCGAGTGCGTGAGCCGCCTGGTCTCGTCGTCGATGCCCCAGCCCATGCCGTACTCGCGCACCTTGCCCGGGGTGTGCATGGCGGCCAGGCTCGCCGGGCCGACGAGGCGGCGGCCCCTGCCGTTCTGGGTGATCAGCCAGCGGCCCATGTCGGCGGCCGTGGTGATGACGCCGCCGCTGCCGCTGCCGTCCAGGAACGCGGGCAGCTCGGGGCGCGGCAGCCAGAGGCCGTACACCGAGTTGTACCCGTCGGCCGGCCGGACCGCCCGGTCGCTGACGGCGCTGGAGCGCATGCCGAGCGGCCCGAACACCCGCTCCCTCATGAAGTCGCCGAAGGCGCGGCCACTGGCCACCTCCACCAGCCGGGCCGCCAGGTTGTAGTTGACGTTGCAGTACTCCCAGTGCGTGCCGGGCGCCGCGCGCAGCGTGGCGTCGCCGAGCTTGGCGGCGTACTCCTTGAGCGAGGCGGCCGTGTCCAGGTCGCGGATGTCGGTCGTGGTGTCGGACAGACCGGACGTCTGGTTCAGCAGGTGCCGTACGGTGATCGTCTTGGCACGCGGGTCGGCCATGCGCAGTTCCGGCAGTTGCTCGGCCACGGGCCTGTCGAGGGCGAGCTTGCCCTCCTCCACGAGGATCATCACGGCCATGGCGGTGAACGACTTGGTCACCGAGGCCACCCGCATGGGTGTGCCGGCGGTGACCGGCCTGCCCTCGGAGTCGTGGCCGTAGCCGGCGGCGTGGACGATCCGGTCGCCGTGGGTCACGACGACGGACAGGCCGGGGAGGCCCGTCTTGTCGAGGGCGCGGCTGACGTACGCGTCGATGGCGGCCGGGGTGAGTGACGCGGGGGGCCTCTCCGAGGTCGCCGCAGGTGCGGACGGTACGGCCAGGCCCGTCACCACGGCGAGGGCGAGGGAAAAGATCTTCACTGGGTGCTCCGTTCGGGGTGCTACCCCGGAGAACCTAGAGGTCGGGGCCGGCCGCGACATCGGCCGTCCGTCCACCCGGACCCCTGACGAAAGTCAACCCTCGACCCCAAGCACGCCCAGGACGGCGTGAGCGTCACGCTGTCCTGGGCCTGCCGTCCCAGGACAGCTCGTCCCAGGCACGGATGAACCGGGGCCGTTCGTCCCTCGGAGGCTGCGGGTCACAGGCTGCGGGCGGTGATGTCGCCGTTGGAGGTGGTGGCGTGGATGTCGAGTTCGGCGGTGCCGTCGTTCTTGAGGGCGTTGGTGACGCG
>NZ_JBFAIA010000118.1:0-26387 GCF_040654455.1 Nonomuraea sp. NPDC050691 | reverse complement strand
CCCAGGGCGGCGCCCCCCGGGCGCCTCCGCCGCCCGCGACACCCGCCGGGCGTCCGGCACCCCCCCGCCCGGGGGGGGGCGGCGTTCCCGCCGAAGCGGGAACGCGGCATCCGCCGCCGAAGAGCGGAGGGTCAGAGACCTGCGGCGGTGCGCAGGGCCTCGGCGCGGTCGGTGGACTCCCAGGAGAAGCCCTCGCGGCCGAAATGGCCGTAGGCGGCCGTCTCGGAGTAGATCGGGCGCAGCAGGTCGAGGTCGCGGATGATCGCGGCCGGGCGCAGGTCGAAGACCTGGAGGACGACCTCCTGGATCTTCTCCACCGGCAGCTTCTCGGTGCCGAAGCACTCGACGAACAGGCCGACCGGCTGGGCCTTGCCGATGGCGTAGGCGACCTGGACCTCGCAGCGGTCGGCCAGGCCGGCGGCCACGACGTTCTTGGCGACCCAGCGCATCGCGTAGGCGGCGGAGCGGTCGACCTTGGACGGGTCCTTGCCGGAGAAGGCGCCGCCACCGTGGCGGGCCATGCCGCCGTAGGTGTCGATGATGATCTTGCGGCCGGTGAGGCCGGCGTCGCCCATCGGGCCGCCGATCTCGAAGCGGCCGGTCGGGTTGACCAGCAGGCGGTAGCCCTCGATGTCGATGTCGAGGCCCGCGAGCACGGGGTCGACCACGTGCTCCTTGATGTCGGGCGTCAGCATCTCCTTGAGGTCGATCTCGGCCGCGTGCTGCGTGGAGACCACCACGGTGTCGAGGCGGACCGGCTGGTCGCCGTCGTACTCGATGGTGACCTGGGTCTTGCCGTCGGGCCGCAGGTAGGGCACGACGCCGGACTTGCGGACGTCGGCCAGGCGCTTGGCGAGCCGGTGGGCCAGCGTGATCGGCAGCGGCATCAGCTCGGGGGTCTCGCGGCAGGCGTAGCCGAACATGAGACCCTGGTCACCCGCGCCCTGCCGGTCGAGCTCGTCGGCGTCGCCGCCGATGCGGTGCTCGTAGGCGTCGTCGACGCCCTGGGCGATGTCGGGCGACTGCGCGCCGATGGACACCGAAACGCCGCACGAGGCGCCGTCGAAGCCCTTGTGGGAGGCGTCGTAACCGATCTCCAGGATCTTCTCGCGGATGACGCCGGGGATGTCGACGTAGGTCTCGGTCGTCACCTCGCCCGCGACGTGGACCTGGCCGGTGGTGATCAACGTCTCGACGGCGACCCGGCTCTTGGGGTCGTCCTTGAGCATGGTGTCGAGAATCGCGTCACTGATCTGGTCAGCGATCTTGTCCGGGTGGCCCTCGGTGACCGACTCCGAGGTGAACAGGCGGCGTGACAACTCAGTGGCTCCTCATGCAGCGGCTGCTGACGGATGTGCGGCTCCGGCTGCTGTACGGGCCAGGGCCTCGCGAAAGTCTAGCCCTACCCGCGCGCCGGGTGCGAAACCGCCACGCGAACAGGGACTTCACAGATCGGGCAGGGGATCGGGGGGAAGGGTCTCGGGGGCGAAGACCTCGGCGTCGGCCGCGGCCACGACCGCCGCGTACTCCTCGTCGACCTCGAACGCCATGGACCCGAGCTCGATCACGGGGCGTGGCGCCGGCGTGATCGGACCGAGCCGGGTGTGGCGCGGGAAGGCGGCGTGGACGGAGACGGGGCGGTCGGTCCTGAGCATGCGGGTGGCGAGCACCGAGATGGCCTTGTCCGTGACGACGATGAGGAAGTTGGCGGCTCCGGGCGGGCCGATGGACAGCGCGGGGAAGACGTAGAGGATCTGCTCCTGCTGGCCGAGCAGTGTCCTGCAGCGATCCCTGACAGCGGAACTCACCGGCATTCGGGTCCCCCCTCGTGCCAAGTATCCGCAGCCAGAAGGGGTGGGGCAACAGCTCATCCGGTAATCCACCGGTCCGGAAGCGGGGCTCCAGCGGCGCTCAGGCGAGGCGGGCGGCGACCAGGTCCCAGACGGCGTCGGCGACGTCCTCCTTGGGGCCGCGCGGCACCTCGACGGGCTCTCCCCCGGCGACGAGCACGACAGCGGCGTTGTCGGGGGTGCCGAAGGCGAGGCCCGGGCCGACCTGGTTGACGACGAGCAGGTCGCAGCCCTTGCGGGCGAGCTTGGCCTGTCCGTTGGCGAGCACGTCGTCGGTCTCGGCCGCGAAGCCGACGATCACCTCGGGGTACGGGCCGCGCACTCCCGCCCCCGGGCTCCGCTCCTCCGCCTCAGAGCTCCGCTCCTCCGCCCCGGGGCTCCGTCCGGCCGTAGCGACGTACGGCGGGAGACCCCCGGGCCCGGGCGCGGCCCCGGCGACGGCCGCGGGAACGGCCCCGGTGGCGGCGCGGCGCAGCTCGCCCAGTTCGGCCAGGACGTCGGGGTTCTTGACCAGGGTGATGGCCTCCGGCTCTCCGTCCGTCTTCTTGATCTTGGAGTCGTGCCGGACGGCGGGGCGGAAGTCGGCGACGGCCGCCGCCATGACCACCACGTCGGCGGCAGGTGCCGCGGCGAGCACGGCGTCGCGCAGCTCGGCCGTGGACTCGACGCGGACGACCGTGGCCCCGGCCGGGTCGGGCAGGGTGACGTTGGCGGCGACCACGGTCACCTCGGCGCCCCGGGCCACGGCCGTGCGGGCCAGGGCGTAGCCCTGCAGGCCGGAGGAGCGGTTGCCGATGTAGCGGACCGGGTCGACGGGCTCGCGGGTGCCGCCGGCGGAGATCACCACCTTGCGTCCCGCCAAATCGCTGGGGCGGCCGCGCAGCACGCGCAGGCACACCTGGAAGATCTCGGCCGGGTCGGGCAGCCGGCCGGGCCCGGTGTCGGCGCCGGTGAGCCGGCCCACGGCCGGGTCGATCACGATGGAGCCCCGCTCGCGCAGCGTCGCGACGTTGGCGCGGGTGGCGGGGTGCTGCCACATCTCGGTGTGCATCGCGGGCGCGAACACCACGGGACACCGGGCGGTCAGCAGGGTGTTGGTGAGCAGGTCGCCGGCCAGCCCGTGGGCGGCCCTGGCGAGCACGTCGGCGGTCGCGGGCGCGACCACGACGAGGTCGGCGCCCTGACCGATGCGGACGTGGGGCACCTCGTGCACGTCGTCCCACACCTCGGACGACACGGGACGGCCGGACAGGGCGGCCCAGGTGGGCTCGCCCACGAACCGCAGCGCCTCGCGGGTCGGCACGACCCGCACCTCGTGCCCCGACTCGGTGAAGAGCCGCAGGAGCTCACACGCCTTGTAGGCCGCGATGCCGCCGCTGACGCCCAGGACGACCTTCATCGAAGGGGTCAGACCGCGCCTTCGATGGGCTCGGCGTTGAGCAGGCCCTCGGAGACCTCGCGCAGGGCGATGGACAGCGGCTTCTCCTGGGCGTGCGTCTCGACCAGCGGGCCGACGTACTCGAGCAGGCCCTCGCCGAGCTGGGAGTAGTAGGCGTTGATCTGGCGAGCGCGCTTCGCGCCCATGATGACCAGGGAGTACTTGCTGTCGACGATGTCGAGCAGCGCGTCGATCGGAGGGTTGGTGATGCCCTCGGCGACCGGGGCCGTGCTTGCCACGATGGTCAGACCTCTCGGTTGGTGGTTGTCGTGACCCCCAGAGGGTCGGTCATCAAGGCTATCAGCCGATAGCACACGTCTTCGACATCCGTGTTCACCAGGGTGAGGTCGAATTCCTTCTCGGCCGCCATCTCGATCCGCCCGGCCTCCAGGCGGCGGGCGATGACGTCCTCGGGCTCGGTGCCGCGGCCGCGCAGCCGCTTCTCGAGCTCCTCCCAGCTGGGCGGGGCGAGGAAGACGAGCAGCGCCTCGGGCATGCTCCTGCGGACCTGCCTGGCGCCCTCCAGGTCGATCTCCAGCAGGGTGGGGACGCCCGCGGAGAGCTTCTCCATGACGGCCTCGCGCGGCGTGCCGTAGCGGTTGCCGGCGAACTCCGCCCACTCCAGCAGCTCGCCCGCCTCGACGAGCCGGTCGAACTCGGCGCCGTCGACGAAGAAGTAGTGCAGCCCGTGCACCTCGCCGGGCCGGGGCCTGCGGGTGGTCACCGAGACCGACAGCCACACCTCGGGGTGTGCCCGCCGGATCTCGGCGACGACCGTGGACTTGCCGACGCCCGACGGTCCCGAGAGAACCGTCAGGCGCCTTTCATCGGAGGGGAGGAAGTCGACCTTCGCCCCGGCCCGGACCGCCTCTCGGGCCCTTGCATCGCCGGACCAGGACCTCTCGGTCACCTTCCTACCCCCCGTCGAACCTGCGCTTTCGTGTGGAACAGAGACTAGCTCTCGTTGCCACCGAACTCGCGCTCGAGGGAAGCCCTCTGGTTCGCGCCGAGACCCCGCACGCGGCGGGACTCGGCGATGGCGAGCCGCTCCATGAGCTGCTTGGCGCGGACCTTGCCCACGCCGGGGAGCGATTCCAACAGAGCCGACACCTTCATCTTGCCGATGACGTCGTCGGTCTGCCCATCCTTGAGCACCTCAGCCAGAGAAACCGCGCCGTGCTTGAGCCGGTTCTTGACCTCGGCACGCTCTTTACGGGCCTTGGCAGCCTTCTCCAGGGCTGCGGCGCGCTGCTCAGGGGTCAGGGGAGGAAGAGCCACGCCGGGTCACCTCGAATTTCTTGTCGACGTACTCGGACGGCACTGGAAACTAGCTGGTCATCAGCCCCTAAGCAACGCCAAGTCCAGTTTCTCTCCCGACAAAGTCAACTTCGTCACTATGTGTGGCCATGACACTACGGTGTGCTGATGAAATCGCTTGCACTTCCCGCTTCTTCGGACGCCGGGAAGGTCCGGCGCGAAAAGGGACGATGATCGCATTTTTGGCGATCTAGGTGTCCGAAACCCCACGTCGGACGGCGTCCCAAACCCGGCGGAGTCGCGTTGCGGCGAGGCTTGTGGCAAGATTTGATCTTGTTCGTGGGGACGCTCCCCGGCCCGGGGACGCCGGCTCCGCGCGGCCTCGTCACGCCTTCGGGCGTGATCTTCGGCAGCGCGCACGGGCGGCGTCCGGCAGGCCGTGCCTCGCGGTGCGGTCTGCCGCCGGCGGGGCGGCGGCCACCGGCTCTGCGGGAGCGGCTCGCCGTCCACGCGGGGTGGGTGCGGGACTCGCTCCGAGAGGCGCTCACAGGTCCGCGAACGCCCCGGGAACGACTCCCCTCCGGGTACGCGATCCCGGCACACACCGGTACGCCATCCGGACCGCATCGCGCGGCGAGTCGCCACCCCGGGCGACCGGGCATGGCGGGGGGACGCCGCCAGCGGCCTCGGAGCAGCCACAGGGCGAGCCCCGGGACTTCGGGCGGCCGGACGGGCCCCCGAACGGCCCCCTGAAGCCGCCACGAGCCCACCAGGGCGCCCGCCCCTCAGCGGGGCGGGCGACAAGGCAGGGCGAGGCTCGGGGCCGGAAGGGCGGGGCTTTCTGGGCCCTGCGGCCGGGGGCCGCCGCCAGAGCGGGCCAAGGAGACCGGCAGAGCGGGCTCAGAAGGCCGGCAGACAGCCCTCAGAAGACCGGCAGCGGGGTCCAGAAGAACCGGCAAGGCGGGCTCAGAAGACCGGCAAGGCGGGCCTGGAAGGTCGGCAGGGCGGGGCCCGGCGGCCAGGGCAAGGCCCCGGGGCCGGGAGACGCGCGGCCGGGGGTCAGGAAGGCGTGGTGCGGCGCAGCGCGGCGGCGATCGAGGCGGCCGCGGCCCCCGGGTCCGGGGCGGCCGTGATGGGCCGGCCGATCACCAGCAGGTCGGCGCCGTCCGCCAGCGCCTGCTCCGGCGTGGCGACCCGGGCCTGGTCCTGCGCGTCGGCCCCCGCGGGCCGCACCCCCGGCGTGATGAGGGTGATGTCCGGCCCCACCTCGGCCCGGACCGCGGCGACCTCGTTCGGGCTGCACACGAGCGCCGTGGCGCCCGCCTCCACCGACATGGCCGCCAGCCGCCGCACCGCGTCGTCCGCCGGACCCGCCAGGCCGATGGCGGCCAGGTCGGCCTCGCCGAGCGAGGTGAGGACCGTCACGGAGGCGATCTTGGTGTGCGGGGCGGCCTCGACGGCCGCCCGGATCATCTTGGGGCCGCCCGTGGCGTGGACGGTCAGGATGGCCGGGCGCAGCCGGGAGACGGCCCTGGCGGCCCCGGCGACCGTGTTGGGGATGTCGTGCAGCTTCAGGTCGAGGAAGACGCGGACGCCGCTGGCTCCGCGCACGGAGGCGATGACGTCGGGCCCGTAGCGCAGGTACAGCTCCAGGCCGACCTTGACGGTACTGACGTGCGGGGTCACCAGCCCGGCCCAGCGGGCGGCGGTCTCCAGGTCAGGGGCGTCGAGGGCGACGGCGATGGGTGCGGGCGTCACGGGGAGCTCTCCTCAGAGTCGACGAGCAGGTGCCGGGGGGCGCTCCCCGGCGGACGGTGGGCCAGGCCGACGGCGTCGGCCAGCCGCTGGAAGCCGCGCGCCTGGAGCAGGTCCTCCAGCTCGCGCTCGATGCGCAGGCACGCGTACGGGTCGTGGAACAGCGCCGTGCCCACCCCGACCGCGCAGGCGCCCGCCAGGATGAGCTGGAAGGCGTCGTCGCCGGTCATGACGCCGCCGACGCCGATGAGCGGCACTCCGGGCAGCGCGGCGTGCACCTGCCACACGCACCGTACGGCGAGCGGCAGGATGGCCGGCCCCGACAGCCCGCCGGTCACGGCGGCCAGCGACGGCCGCAGCGCCACGGTGTCGATGGCCATGCCGAGCGGATTGTTGATCATGGACAGGGCGTCGGCCCCGGCGTCCACGCAGGCGCGGGCGACGGCCACGATGTCGGCCACGTCCGGGGCGAGCTTGGCCATCACCGGGACGTCGTAGCGCATGATGGAGCGCACGGAGGCGATCACCTCGGCCGCGGCGGCCCCCTCGCGGGCGAAGACCCGGCCGCGGTCCTCGATGTTGGGGCACGACAGGTTGACCTCGAGCGCGGTGACGCCGGGCGCGTCGGCGAGCCGGCGGGCCAGCTCTGAGTACTCCGCGACGGTGCCGCCGCCGATGGAGACGATGGTCCTGATGCCGCGCTGGGCCAGCCAGGGCAGCTCGCGTTCGAGGAAGGCGTCGATGCCGGGCCCCTGGAGGCCGACGGAGTTGAGCATGCCGGAGGCGGTCTCGGCCATGCGCGGGGTGGGCCGGCCCGCCCGCGGCGCCATGGTGACGGACCGGGTGGTCAGCGCCCCGAGCCGGTGCAGGTCGAAGAACTGGGCCAGCTCGCGGCCCGAGGCGGCGCAGCCGGCGGCGGTGGTGACGGGGTTGGCGAGCTCCACGTGCGCGAGGAACGTGCGCATGTCGACGGGCATGTCAGCTCACCCGCGCACGCGAGGGCCCCGCGGGCGTGGCCTTGGCACGTGAGTGCCGGGCGTCAGCCGGCATGGCGGGCACCGCCCCCTGGGGCGCCCAGGGCGTCGAACGGGATCGTCCCGACGTCCTCGAACCGCACCCGTTCGCCTCGGAAGACCGGCCCGTCGGCGCAGGCGCGAACCATCCGGGTCACCCCGTCGTCGCCGATGACCGGCAGCACGCACGTCATGCACACGCCGATCCCGCAGGCCATCGACTCCTCCACCGCCACCTGCACCGGGATGTCGAACTCCATCGCCACGGCCGTGACCGCCCGCAGCGTGTCCATGGGGCCGCAGGCGTAGACGGCGTCGGCACGGGTGTCGGCGATCACCGACGGCAGCGCGTCGGTGACCTTGCCGCGTAGCCCGAGCGAGCCGTCCTCCGTGGTGAGCGTGGTGGTGGCGGCCATGCGGCGGGCCCGCATGGCGCCGAAGACCCGGTCGGCGCTCGCGCCGCCGAGCAGGAAGTCGACCCGGCAGCCGCGCTCCATGAGGGCGTCGGCCACCGGGAACAGCACCGCCGCGCCGTACTCGTCGCCGACGAGCACGCAGTGGACGGGGTCGCGCGGCAGCGGGAACGGCCGGCCGAGCGGCCCCACCAGGTCGAGCGTGTCGCGGGCGCGCCGCTCGGCGAGCCAGGCCGTGCCGGGGCCGCGCACGGTGAAGACCAGCTCCACCGTGCCGCCGTAGTCTGGCTTGACGTCGTGGACGGTGAACGCCCGGCGGGTGATCATGGACGTGCGCGGCCCGCCGACGGCGACGGACACGAAGTGGCCGGGCCGGTGACGCTCGGCGATGCCGGGCGCCACCACCGTCAGCGCGTGGTAGGCGTCGACCCGGCGCGTCGTCAGCACCGTGCCCGTCACCTGCACCGGAGTGCCGGCCAGTCTCCTTCACCTCCTGTGGGCCGCCCAGAGGCCCGTGCTAGCCCCGCAGCGCCTGCGCGTGCTCCTGGAGGGACCGTACGCCCACATCGCCCCGCACGATGGCCTGGATGCCCGCGGCGGCCGCCGCGAGTCCTGAGACCGTGGTGATGCACGGGACGCCGCGCAGCACCGCGGCGGTGCGGATGTCGTACCCGTCGAGACGCGGGCCGGACTGTCCCGGGCTGCCGAACGGCGTGTTGACGATCAGGTCCACCTCGCCTTCGAGGATGCACTGCACGATCGTCGGTTCACCTCCGGGCCCGGGCCCCTCGCTGTGCTTGCGCACGATCTTGGCATGGACGCCGTTGCGGCGCAGCACCTCGGCCGTGCCCTCGGTGGCGAGGATCTCGAAGCCGAGGTCGGCCAGCGCCCGCACCGGGAAGATCATCGCACGCTTGTCGCGGTTCGCCACGGACACGAACGCGCGTCCCTTGGTGGGCAGCTCGCCGTAGGCGGCGGCCTGGGACTTGGCGTAGGCGACGCCGAAGAACTCGTCGATGCCCATGACCTCGCCCGTGGAGCGCATCTCGGGCCCGAGCACGGTGTCGACGCCGCGGAAGCGGTTGAACGGCAGCACCGCCTCCTTGACCGCGATGGAGGCCTCCAACGGCAGCGTGCCGCCGTCGCCGGTGGCGGGCAGCATGCCCTCGGCGCGCAGCTCGGCGACCGACGCGCCGAGCATCACCCGGGCCGCCGCCTTGGCCAGCGGCACCGCGGTGGCCTTGGAGACGAACGGCACGGTACGGCTGGCTCGCGGGTTGGCCTCCAGGACGTACAGGACACCGGCCGACATCGCGTACTGGACGTTGAGCAGGCCGCGCACGCCGACGCCGCGGGCGATGCCCTCGGTGGCGGCGCGGATGCGCTTGATGTCGTGGCTGCCGAGCGTGATGGGCGGCAGGGCGCACGCCGAGTCGCCGGAGTGGATGCCGGCCTCCTCGATGTGCTCCATGACGCCGCCGAGGTAGAGCTCCTCCCCGTCGTACAGCGCGTCGACGTCGATCTCGATGGCCTCGTCGAGGAACTTGTCGACCAGCACCGGGTGGCCGCCCTCCTGGGCCGCCATGTAGCCGCTCAGCGTCTCGTCGTCGTAGACGATCGCCATGCCGGCGCCGCCCAGCACGTACGAGGGCCGCACGAGCACGGGGTAGCCGATCTCGCCCGCCACGGCCAGCGCACCGGCGACGGTGGTGGCGGTGCCGTGCTTGGGCGCGGGCAGGCCGGCCTCGGCCAGGACCTGGCCGAACGCGCCACGCTCCTCGGCCAGGTGGATCGACTCCGGCGAGGTGCCGACGACGGGCACGCCGGCGTCCTTGAGCGCCTGGGCCAGGCCGAGCGGCGTCTGACCGCCGAGCTGCACGATGACGCCCGCGACGGGGCCCGTCTGCTGCTCGGCGTGGACCACCTCCAGGACGTCCTCCAGCGTGAGCGGCTCGAAGTAGAGCCGGTCGGAGGTGTCGTAGTCGGTGGAGACGGTCTCGGGGTTGCAGTTGACCATGACAGTCTCGAACCCGGCCCGCGACAGCTCGAACGAGGCGTGCACGCACGCGTAGTCGAACTCGATGCCCTGCCCGATGCGGTTGGGGCCGGAGCCGAGGATGATGACCTTCGGCCGCTCGCCTGGGGGGACCTCGTTCTCCTCGTCGTAGGTCGAGTAGAGGTACGGGGTCTTGGCGGCGAACTCGGCGGCGCACGTGTCGACCGTGTTGTAGACCGGGCGGACGCCGAGGGCGTGGCGCAGGTCGCGCACCCGGGCCTCGCCGACGCCGCGGATCTCGCCGATCTGCGCGTCGCTGAAGCCGTGACGCTTGGCCCGCTCCAGCACGCCGGCGGTCAGCTCGGGCGCCCCGGCGAGCTCGGCGGCCTCCTCGTCGAGCAGCAGGAGCTGGTCGATGAACCACGGGTCGACGCTGGTCGCCTCGTACAGCTCCGCGGCCGTGGCGCCGGCCCGGATGGCCTGCTGCATGGTGCGCAGCCGCCCGTCGTGCGGGGTGCGGCAGGCCTCCAGCAGCTCCTCCTTGGCGGGCAGCTCGCCGGGCGCCCAGGAGAACGACGAGCCGGACTTCTCCAGCGACCGCAGCGCCTTCTGCAGCGCCTCGGGGAAGGAGCGGCCGATGGCCATGGCCTCGCCCACGGACTTCATGTGCGTGGTCAGGGTCCGGTCGGCGCCGCGGAACTTCTCGAAGGCGAAGCGCGGCACCTTGACCACGATGTAGTCGAGGGTCGGCTCGAAGGAGGCCGGGGTCTCGCGGGTGATGTCGTTCGGGATCTCGTCGAGGGT
This sequence comes from Nonomuraea sp. NPDC050691, assembly GCF_040654455.1. NCBI lineage: Bacteria > Bacillati > Actinomycetota > Actinomycetes > Streptosporangiales > Streptosporangiaceae > Nonomuraea > Nonomuraea sp. NPDC050691. The sequence continues at coordinate 15,861 of NZ_JBFAIA010000118.1, read as the reverse complement.
GTAGCCGATGGCCAGCTTGGCGGCGATCTTCGCGATGGGGAAGCCGGTCGCCTTGGAGGCCAGCGCGGACGAGCGCGACACGCGCGGGTTCATCTCGATGACGATCATGCGGCCGCTGCGCGGGTCCACCGCGAACTGGATGTTGCAGCCGCCGGTGTCGACGCCGACCTCACGGATGACCGCGATGGCCACGTCGCGCATGTTCTGGTACTCGCGGTCGGTCAGCGTCAGCGCGGGCGCGACGGTGACGCTGTCGCCGGTGTGGACGCCCATCGGGTCGATGTTCTCGATGGAGCACACGATGACGACGTTGTCGGCCTTGTCGCGCATGACCTCCAGCTCGTACTCCTTCCAGCCGAGGATGGACTCCTCCAGGAGCACCTCGGTGGTCGGGGACGCGTCGAGGCCGGCGCCGGCGATGCGCCGCAGGTCGCCCTCGTCGTAGGCGAAGCCGGAGCCCACGCCGCCCATGGTGAACGACGGCCGCACCACCAGCGGGTAGCCCAGCTCGCCGGCGGCGGCCAGGCACTCGTCCATGGTGTGGCAGATGACCGAACGGGCCGACTCGGCGTTCAGGCCGTGCTCGCGGGCGACCTTGGCGACGATCTCCTTGAACCGCTCGCGGTTCTCGCCGGCCTGGATGGCGTCGAAGTCGGCGCCGATCAGCTCGACGTCGTAGCGCTCCAGGACGCCCGACTCGTGCAGAGCGACCGCCGTGTTGAGCGCGGTCTGGCCGCCCAGGGTCGGCAGCAGCGCGTCGGGGCGCTCCTTGGCGATGATCTTCTCGACGTACTCGGGGGTGATCGGCTCGACGTACGTGGCGTCGGCGAACTCCGGGTCCGTCATGATCGTGGCAGGGTTGCTGTTGACCAGGATCACCCGGAACCCCTCGGCCCGCAGCACGCGGCAGGCCTGGGTGCCGGAGTAGTCGAACTCGCACGCCTGCCCGATGACGATCGGCCCGGAGCCGATCACCAGGACCGACCTGATGTCCTCACGCTTGGGCACGGTGCATGACCTCGCAGAACTCGTCGAACAGATAGGCGGCGTCGTGGGGGCCGGCGGCGGCCTCCGGGTGGTACTGGACGCTGAAGGCGCGGCCGTCGAGCAGGCGCAGGCCCTCCACGCAGCGGTCGTTGAGGTTGACGTGGCTGACCTCGGCGCGGCCGAACGGGGTGTCGAACGGCCCGTCGAGCGGCGCCTCGACCGCGAACCCGTGGTTGTGCGCGGAGATCTCGACCTTGCCCGTGCGCACGTCCTGGACGGGCTGGTTGACCCCGCGGTGGCCGTAGCGCAGCTTGTAGGTGGAAAGGCCGAGGGCGCGGCCGAAGAGCTGGTTGCCGAAGCAGATGCCGAAGAACGGGGTGCCGCTCGCCAGCACCTCCCGCAGCGGCTCGACGTCGGCGGTGGCCGGGTCGCCGGGGCCGTTGGAGAAGAACACGCCGTCGGGCCGCAGGCCGAGGATCTGCCCGGCGGTGGCCGTCGCGGGAAGCACGTGCACCTCGCAGCCGCGCTCGGCCATGCGGTGCGGAGTCATGCCCTTGATGCCGAGGTCGACGGCCGCGACCGTGTAGCGCTTCTCGCCGATGGCGGGCACGACGTACGGCTCGGCGGTGGCCACCTCTGCCGCCAGGTCGGCGCCCTCCATGACCGGCGCCTGCCGTACGCGCTCGACCAGAGCCTCGACCGGCTCGGCCGGCGCGCTGAAGATGCCGGCGCGCATGGCGCCGCGCTCGCGCAGGTGGCGGGTGAGCGCGCGGGTGCCGGGGATGGCGATGCCGACGACGCCCTGCTCCTTGAGGTAGTCGTCGAGCGAGCGGTTGGCCCGCCAGCTGGACACGACGCGGGACGGCTCGCGCACGACGTAGCCGGCCACCCACACGCGGCCCGACTCGGGGTCCTCGTCGTTGACGCCGGTGTTGCCGATGTGCGGGGCCGTCATCGCCACGATCTGCCGGTGGTAGGACGGGTCGGTCAGGGTCTCCTGGTAGCCGGTCATGCCGGTGTTGAAGACCATCTCGCCGAACGTCTCGCCCTCGGCGCCGTAGGGGGTCCCGTGGAAGACGCGGCCGTCTTCCAGTACGAGTAGCGCTTCGGTCACCGGAACCTCACCAGGGAGCCGTGGTCTGCGGGGCTTGTGCGAATGGCCATGTTCTCTCGACTCCGTCCACTAGAGTTCGGAGCGCCGGCGACAACCGAGCCGGCGTGCTTGACGGCCCCAGGACCTGGGGTTGCGGCGCGGGGAGCCCTCCAGCCGCTGGGCGGGGCCGCGAACCGCGAACCGCCCGGGGAGACCCGGGAAACCCGGTCCGGCCAGGACAGGGTGGATGTCAAGTGAGCTTCCCTTCGAGGACGGTGGGGCGGCCGCGCAGGAACGTCGCCACCACGCGGCCCGGCAGCGTCATGCCCTCGTAGGGCGTGTTCCTGCTCTTGGACGCGTAGGCGGACGGATCGACCGGGGTGCGGACGGACGGGTCGTAGAGGGTGATGTTGGCCGGCGCGCCCGCTTCCAGGACGTTGCCGTGGCCGGGCAGGCGGCCGATGCGCGCCGGGGCGGCCGACATGCGCTCGGCCACGCCGGCCCAGTCGAGCAGCCCGGTGTCGACCATGGCCTCCTGGACCACGCTGAGCGCCGTCTCCAGGCCGATCATGCCCATGGCCGCGGCCGACCACTCGGTCTCCTTGTCCTCGACCGGGTGGGGGGCGTGGTCGGTGGCGACGACGTCGATCGTGCCGTCGGCCAGCGCGGCCCGCAGCGCCTCGACGTCGGCGCGGGTGCGCAGCGGCGGGTTGACCTTGTAGATCGGGTTGTAGGCGCCCACCGGGGAGTCCTCGACGAGGTCGTCGGTGAGGAGCAGGTGGTGCGGGGTGACCTCGGCCGTGACGTTCCAGCCCTTGGACTTGGCCCAGCGGATGATCTCGACCGAGCCGGCGGTGGAGAGGTGGCACACGTGCAGGCGGGAGCCGACGTGCGCGGCCAGCAGGCAGTCACGGGCGATGATCGCCTCCTCGGCGACCGCGGGCCAGCCGGTCAGGCCGAGCCGGCCGGAGACGACGCCCTCGTTCATCTGGGCGCCCTCGGTCAGCCGCGGCTCCTGGGCGTGCTGGGCGACGACGCCGTCGAACGCCTTGACGTACTCCAGGGCGCGTCGCATGAGCACCGCGTCGCTGACGCACTTGCCGTCGTCGGAGAAGACGCGGACCCGGGCCGCGGAGTCGGCCATCGCGCCGAGCTCGGCCAGCCGGCCGCCCTCCAGGCCGACGGTGACCGCGCCGACCGGCTGCACGTCGCAGTGGCCGTGCTCGCGGCCGAGCCGCCACACCTGCTCGACGACGCCGGCGGTGTCGGCGACGGGCGAGGTGTTGGCCATGGCGTGGACGGCGGTGTAGCCGCCGCGGGCTGCGGCCTGGGTGCCGGTCAGGACGGTCTCGGCGTCCTCGCGGCCCGGCTCGCGCAGGTGGGTGTGCAGGTCGACGAGGCCCGGCAGGGCGATCGCGCCGCGGCCGTCGACGACCTCGCCGCCGCTCAGAGCGGGCCCGATCTCGGCGATGAGGCCGTCCTCGACACGGATGTCCACGGGTTCCCCGCCGAGAACCCGCACATTACTGATGATCATGCTACGGTCTCTCCCCCGAGCAGCAGGTACAGGACGGCCATGCGGATGGTCACCCCGTTGGCGACCTGCTCGACGATGGTCGAGCGCGGGGAGTCGGCCACCTCGGCGGCGATCTCCATGCCCCGGTTCATCGGGCCGGGGTGCATCACGATGGCCTCGTCGGGCATCTTGGCGAACCGGTCGCGGTCGAGGCCGTAGCGGCGGGAGTACTCGCGCTCGCTGGGGAAGTACGCGGCGTTCATCCGCTCCTTCTGCACCCGCAGCATCATCACCGCGTCGGACTTCGGCAGCACCGCGTCAAGGTCGTAGGAGACCTCGCAGGGCCAGCTGCCGACCGAGACCGGCAGCAGCGTGGGTGGCGCCACCAGCGTGACGTCGGCGCCGAGGGTGGCCAGCAGCAGCACGTTGGAGCGGGCGACGCGGCTGTGCAGCACGTCACCCACGATCGTGATGCGGCGCCCGTCGAGGCCGCCGAGGCGGCGGCGCATCGAGAACGCGTCGAGCAGCGCCTGCGTGGGGTGCTCGTGGGTGCCGTCGCCGGCGTTGACGACGCTGCCGCGCACCCAGGTGGCCAGGCGGTGCGGCGCGCCGGAGGCGCCGTGCCGGATGACGACCGCGTCGGCGCCCATGGCCTCCAGGGTGAGCGCGGTGTCCTTGAGCGACTCGCCCTTGGAGACGCTCGACCCCTTGGCCGAGAAGTTGATCACGTCGGCCGACAGGCGCTTGGCCGCGGCCTCGAACGAGATGCGCGTGCGGGTGGAGTCCTCGAAGAACAGGTTGACCACGGTGCGTCCGCGCAGCGTGGGCAGCTTCTTGATGGAACGTTCCGAGACCCTCGCCAGCTCCTCGGCGGTGTCGAGGATGAGCAGCGCGTCGTCCTTGGTGAGGTCGCCGGCGGAGATGAGGTGGCGGTTCACTTGGCGCCCTCCTTGATGAGCAGGACGGCCTCGCGCCCGTCGGTCTCCTCCAGGTAGACCTTGACCTTCTCGCTCTTCGCGGTCGGCAGGTTCTTACCGACGTAGTCGGCGCGGATCGGCAGCTCCCGGTGGCCCCGGTCGACCAGCGTGGCGAGCTGCACGGAGGTCGGCCGGCCGAGGTCGTTGAGCGCGTCGAGCGCGGCGCGCACCGTGCGGCCGGAGTAGAGGACGTCGTCGACCAGCACGACGGTCTTGCCGTCGATGCCGTCGGGCGGCAACTCGGTGCGGCCGAGCGGCCGGGCGGGCCTGAGCCGGAGGTCGTCGCGGTACATCGTGATGTCGATCGAGCCCACGGGGATCTTGACCCCTTCGAACTGCTCGATGCGGTCGCCGAGCCGGCGCGCCAGGGTGGCGCCGCGGGTCGGGATGCCGAGGAGGACGACTTCGCCGGCGCCCTTCGTGCGCTCGAGGATCTCGTGCGCGATGCGGGTCAGCGCCCGATGGATGTCCGGGCCCTCGAGGACGGCCCTGGATTCGGACATGGGGAATTCACCACCTTTCCCGCCTCACGGGACGGGTCTTAAAGGGTGTTGGCCGCACTCACATTACCAGGCGTCACCAGCCACAACAGGGAGGCCCCGTCCGCGTGACACCGCGCTCCCCGGGGAAGAGACAGACAATGACGTTCCATGTCGATTCGGAGGTGGGCCGGCTCCGCCAGGTACTGCTGCACAAGCCCGACCTGGCGCTCAAGCGGCTGACGCCCACCAACAAGGACGATTTCCTGTTCGACGACGTCCTGTGGGTGCAGCGGGCGATGGAGGAGCACGAGGAGTTCCAGGACGCGCTCCGCCGTCACGGCGTCGAGGTGCACATATTGGCCGACCTGCTGCGCGAGACGGTCGAGATCCCCGAGGCGCGCAAGCACATCCTGGACGCGATCGTGGACGAGCGCTTCATGGGCCCGCTCGCGGTGGACGACGTGCGCAACACGCTCGACGCGATGGACTCGGCCACGCTGCAGACGTACCTGACGGGCGGGATCACCAAGAGAGAGCTCGCGGAGCTGGGCTGCGACCCCAAGTCGGTCGCCTACCACTCGCTGCCGGAGGACGGCTTCGTCCTGCCGCCGCTGCCCAACCACCTGTTCACGCGCGACACCTCGTGCTGGGTGTACGACGGGGTCTCGATCAACGCGATGCGCAAGAAGGCCCGCATGCGCGAGACCGTGAACATGGAGGCGGTCTACCAGTACCACCCGACGTTCGCCGACGGCTTCGGCACGCCGCAGAAGGGCGGCTTCCACGTGTGGCTGCCCGGCCACTCGGTCGCGCCGGCCACGCTGGAGGGCGGCGACGTGCTCGTCATCGGCCGCGGCGCCGTGCTCGTCGGCATGAGCGAGCGCACCCGCCCGCAGGCCGTCGAGATGTTCGCCCAGCGGCTGTTCCAGGCCGGCTCCGTGACCAGGATCGTCGCGCTGAACATGCCGAAGGCCCGGGCCTTCATGCACCTCGACACGGTCATGACCATGGTGGACGCGGGGGTGTTCACCAAGTACGCCGGGCTCGGCATGCTGCCGTCGTACACGATCGAGCCGGGCGACACCGAGAAGGAGCTGAAGGTCACCGACCATCCGCCGGAGGACATGCACCGGGCCATCGGCCGGGCGCTCGGCCTCGACGACATCAAGGTGCTCACGCCCACCCAGGACGTGTACGCCGCCGAGCGGGAGCAGTGGGACGACGGCTGCAACGCGCTGGCCATCGAGCCCGGCGTGGTCGTCGCCTACGAGCGCAACACCACGACGAACAACTTCCTGCGCGACAACGGCATCGAGGTCGTCACCATCCGGGGCAGCGAGCTGGGCCGGGGCCGCGGCGGGCCGCGCTGCATGAGCTGTCCCCTCGAACGCGACGGCATCTGACCGGGGGACGGGGAGGGACGGGATGCGGGTCATCGTGGCGCTGGGCGGCAACGCGGTGCTGCAGCGGCAGCAGAAGCCGGACGCCCACACGCAGGTCGCGAACGTGGCCATCGCCGTGCGGACGCTGGCCGGGCTGGCCGAGCGGCACGAGCTGGTCATCACGCACGGGAACGGCCCGCAGGTCGGCCTGCTCGCCCTTGAGAGCGCCAACGACCACCACCTGACCAGGCCGTACCCGTTCGACGCGCTCGGCGCGCAGACCCAGGGCATGATCGGCTACTGGATGCTCCAGGCCCTGCAGAACGCGCTGCCCGGCCGGCAGGTCCTCGCCATGGTCACGCAGACGCTCGTCTCGGCGGTCGACCCGGCCTTCGACGACCCCGGCAAGTTCGTCGGCCCGGTCTACGACCGCGACGAGGCCGGGAAGCTGGCCGAGGAGTACGGCTGGACCGTCAAGCAGGACGGCGACTACTGGCGCCGGGTCGTCCCCTCCCCCGCGCCGCAGCGGGTGGTGGAGACCCGGCTCATCCGCCGGATGCTGGGCGAGCGGGTCATCGTGATCTGCGCCGGGGGCGGCGGCGTGCCCGTCATCCGCGACGAGCACGGCCGGCTGTCCGGCGTCGAGGCCGTCATCGACAAGGACGCGACCGCCTCGATGCTGGCCGAGGCCCTCGAATGCGACGCGCTCCTCATCCTCACCGACGTGCCGCGCGTGATGCGCGGCTTCGGCACCCCCGGGCAGAGCGAGATCGGACACACCACCCCGCACGAGTTGCGCGCCCTCGACTTCCCGGCCGGCTCGATGGGGCCGAAGGTCGAGGCGGCGTGCAGGTTCGTCGAGACGACCGGCGACATGGCCGCGATCGGCCGGCTCGACCAGGCGGAGCAGATCCTGGAGGGCTCCGCGGGCACCATCGTCACGCCCAACGCCCGCTGGCCGCTGACGAGCACGCTCTAGGTCCGTAGGAGGTTCCGGTGACACTGGCCCAACGGCTTCTCCGCACCAAGCCGACCGCGCAGATCGTCGCGGAGGGCGGCCGGGGCGAGGGCGGCGAGCTGCGCCGCACCATGTCCCTGTGGCAGCTGACGCTCTTCAGCGTCGGCGCGACGCTCGGCACGGGCATCTTCGTCATCCTCGGCCAGGCCGTGCCCAAGGCCGGGCCCGCGGTGGTGCTGTCGTTCGTGCTCGCCGCCATCACCGCCTTGTTCTCCGCCCTGTCGTACGCCGAGCTGGCCGGGACCATCCCGGTGTCCGGCTCGTCGTACTCGTACGCGTACGCCACGCTGGGCGAGCTGGTGGCCTGGGTGTGCGGATGGTGCCTCATGCTGGAGTACGCCGTCTCGGTGGCGGCCGTGGCGGTCGGCTGGGGCCAGTACCTCAACTCGTTCCTGCACAGCCTGTTCGGGTGGACGCTGCCCACCGCGATCATCGCCTCCCCCGGCCAGGACGGCGGCGTGATCAACCTGGCCGCCATCCTCATCGTCGTGCTGGCCACCTGGGTGCTGCTGTACGGGGCCTCCGAGAGCGCCACGGCCAACGCCGTCTTCGTGCTCATCAAGATCGTCGTGTTGGTGTTCTTCTGCGCGGTGGCGTTCACGGCGTTCCAGGCGAAGAACTTCACGCCGTTCGCCCCGCTCGGCGTCGCCGGCATCACGGCCGCCGCCTCGCAGGTGTTCTTCTCCTACATCGGTTTCGACGCCGCCTCCACCGCCGGCGAGGAGGCCAGGAACCCCAAACGCGACCTGCCGCTGGCCATCATCCTGTCGCTGGCCATCGTGACGATCCTGTACGTGCTCGTCGCGACCGCGGCGGTGGGCGCCATGCCGTGGACGCAGTTCGACCCGGAGAGCACCGAGGCCAGCCTCGCGCAGATCGCCGACCTCGCGACCGGCTCCACCTGGGCCGGGCTCATCGTGTCGTTCGGCGCGGTCATCGCCATCGCCAGCGTCGTGCTGACCGTCATCTACGGCCAGACCCGCATCCTGTTCGCCATGTCCCGCGACGGGCTCATCCCCCGCGTGTTCCAGAAGGTCAACCCGCGCCACCAGGTCCCGGTCGCCAACACGCTCATCGTCGCGGCGTTCATCTCGGTGCTGGCCGGCTTCGTGCCGCTCGGCCAGCTCGCCGAGGCCACCAGCATCGGCACGCTGTTCGCGTTCCTCATCGTGAACATCGGCGTCCTCGTCCTGCGCTATCGCAGCCCCGAGCTGCCCCGCAGCTTCCGCACGCCGTTCTTCCCGCTCACCCCGGTCCTGGGCGCGATCTTCTGCGCCCTCGTGATGGCCGGGCTCGCGGGCGTCACCTGGCTGGCCTTCGGCCTGTGGATGCTGGTGGGCCTGGCCGGGTACTTCCTGTACGGCTTCCGCAAGTCGCGGTTGAACGCGGAGGTGGTCTGATGCGGTTCGACGACATCCTGACCGGAGCCATCCCCGAGCCGAGGGGCCGCGACGGGCTCGTGCTGGCGGCGCTGCTGGCCAAGCAGGCGGGTGGGCGTCTCACGGTGGCCGCCGTCCAGCCGCCGGGCTGGAGCACGCCCGGCCCGGCACGCGCGGAGGAGGCCGCCTGGCGCGCCTACCTCAAGGAGCAGGCCCGGATCACGCTCTCCCAGGCCACGCAGATCGCGGGCGACGACGCCGAGTACGTGAGCCACACGCACAGGGGCAGCGGGCGCGGCCTGGTGGAGCTCGCGCGCAGGCGCGGGGCGGACGTCATCGTGATCGGCTCGGCGCCGGGCGGCGCCAGGGGCCGCATCGGCATCGGCAGCACCGCCGACCAGCTCCTGCACTCCTCGCCGGTGCCGGTGCTGCTGGCCCCGCGCGGCTACGCCGACGACCCGCCGGGCGTCTTCGAGCGCATCACGGTCGCCTACCGGCGCGGCCCGTGCGCCGACGCGGCGGTCGCCTCGGCCGCCAAGGCGGCGGGCGCGCTGCAGGTTCCGCTGCGCCTGGTCACGCTGGTCGTCAGCAGCGGCCGGAAGGTCGAGATCGAGGAGCGGATGCTGGAGCGGCTGCGCGACCAGACCGCGGCCGACCTCAAGGTGGCGGCGCGGGGGCACCGGCGGCGGCTCGAGGTGGAGGTGGAGGTGCTGGAGGGGCGGAACGTGGCCCAGGCGCTCGTCACGACGTCGTGGCGGGCCGGGGAGATCCTCCTGTGCGCGTCCAGCGCGGGCGGGCCGCTGCGGCGCGTCTTCCTCGGGGACACCTCCGTCAAGATCGTCAAGGCCGCCACGTGTCCTGTGATGATCCTCACTCGGCAGCCCTGAATCGGAAAAGTCGTACTCGACAAACGGTGACGAAGTACCGTTATTGCCGGGACAAGTGGGACTAATGTGGCGTAGCCTCCCGGATCGGATTCGGCATCTTTTTTCCAATCAGCTTGACCTTGGGCGTCCTCCCCTTTACCGTCACTGTGCGTAACCACACCGCGCGGCGTTTTTGGGGTAAACCCAGGGCCTTGGCTACCGATGGTGCCGAGTTCGGCACCAGACCCCCGGTGGCTTCGGCGTTCACCGCGGGGGAGCACAATCTACTGATAGCGATACATTACGAGAGCCGGGGGGCCACACGATGCCGTCTGAGTACGCAAAGTCGCTGGGTGCACGACTGCGCGCCATCCGCACCCAGCAGGGCCTGTCCCTGCACGGGGTCGAGGAGAAGTCGCGTGGCAGGTGGAAAGCCGTGGTCGTGGGCTCGTACGAGCGCGGCGACCGCGCGGTCACGGTGCAGAAGCTTGCCGAGCTTGCCGACTTCTACGGGGTGCCCGTTTCCGAGCTCCTGCCGGGCGGCGCCGCGCCCAGCCCGCTCGGGCCGACGCCGAAGCTTGTGATCGACCTGGAGCGGCTTGCCACGCTGCCGAAGGAGAAGGCCGGGGCGCTCGCCCGCTACGCCGCCACCATCCAGAGCCAGCGTGGCGACTACAACGGCAAGGTGCTGTCGATTCGCCAGGAGGACCTGCGCTCCCTGGCCGTGATCTATGACAAGTCGCCCAGCGAGCTGACAGAGGAGCTCATCAGCTGGGGCGTCCTGGACGCGGAGGCCCGCAGGGCGGTCGAGTCGTTCTGACCCGCCCGGACCGGGGCCCTGCCCCACCGGCTCCCGTCCCGGTCCCTTCGCCGGGGGCGAATCGTTCTCACCCGAGGGGCGCGCACCGCACTGCGCGCCCCTCAGGCATGTCCGGGGCCTGTACGCGAGCCCCTGCGGTGGCGTCTGCCTGTTTCCCGGGGCCCCACTGAAGGACCATCGTGGGCATGCGCTGAAGGATTATCGCGAGCACGCCGCTGAAGGACCGTCGTGGGCACGCGCTTGGTGCCGAGGAAGCGCCAGTGGGATGCGCCGTCGGCGAAGCCACGTGCGGCGCGGTCGCGGGACGCCGGCGGAGCTTCGAAGGCCACGTAGCACCGGTGAAGCGCCGGGCACTGCGCGAAGACGCTCGGGGCAGCGAAGGTGCCGGATGTGGCCGCCCGAAAGCGGTGGGGCCGCGCAGGGGCGGGCTCGGGGGATGCCTTGGGGCCGGCACAGGGCTTGGGGTGCCGGCGTGGGGCGTCCGCTGCGAAGGCGGGCGTGGCAAGCCCCCGTGGCCGAGAAACAGGCGCGGAAGGGCCACCCGGGCCGAGAGCGGACGTGGTGGGGCCCCAGGAGGAAGGCGGGCGTGGTACTGCCCCCCGGGCTGAGAGCGGGCGCGGTAAATCCACTGGGGCTGAGAAACGGGCGCGGAAGGCCGCCCGGGTCGAGAGTGGCGTGGCAAGGCCCTTGAGGCTGAGGAAACGGGCGCGGAAGGCTCTTCCGGGGCCGGGGCCGGGGCCGGGGGCGGGCGTGGAGAAGCCTCCGGGGAGGCCGGCGAAGACCAGCACCCGGCGGGGAAAGGGCCGGCAGGGCCGGCGCAGACGGCTCGGGAGCGGCGCGCCGCGTCAGAACAGGGCGGGGCCCTGGGGTGGCTGGGCGCGGCGGCGGCTCACCCGGCCAAAGGGACCTCGACGGGCAACTGGGGTTGGGTAGGGACCCCCAGCATCTCCTCCACTCGCGTCACAAAGGTCTCGGCCTCGGACAGCAGCTCGTCGGCGTCGGCCGCGGAGACCCCGCGGACCATGCCGGCCTCGGCGGCGGCGCGCTTGGCGGCGCTCACCGCGAAGTAGGCGGCCCACTCGGCGAGCTCGGGCTCCACCTCCGGGAGCAGCTCCCATGCGCTGCGCAGGCGGCGCCTGCGGCCCTCCATCGGCCGGGGCCGGGCAGCCAGGATCGCGGCGGCCGCGCGTAGCGCCGCCAGGTGGGCCGAGACATATCGGGATGCCGGGGTGCGCGCGACTGACGCCTCCGCCAGGCAGGAACGTGAATCCGTCAGGTGCGCCCGAACGGCTTGCGACAGCCGGGGACCCTGCGGGTCTCTAGACCGTGGTGCCATGTGCACGCCTCCTTGGGGTCGTGGCGGGCGGCCGGCGTCACCGCCGGTGAAGCCAGAATCGCAGGCGCCACCGACAATTCCGCCGGGCCGGCCGGACGTGGAGCTTCCCCTCTCCCCGTCCGGCCAGGACACGCCCTGCTCGTCTCCGCCGACGACGAGGACGCGCCCTTCGCCCGTGGAGCCTGATCGCGGGTCTCGCTTGGGGGAAGCGTGGCCCGCGACCAGGTCCTTCGACGTGAGCCGCGAGCCTCACGTCACTACGTCGAACATAATTTCGATCACGCTCGGTGTCAACCCGTTTCAGAACACAGGTTCGATCGGCATGGCGAAAGCCGTCCGTCCCCCCTCGGTTCAGGCTCCTTCCGCGGCGCGCCGCCGCACTCGGTCCCCCTTCGAGCGGTGTGTCGCGGTACTCGGTCTTCCCTCCGGGCTGTGCGTCGCGTCACTCGGCGATCGACAGGGCGCCCGACGGGCACAGCGTCACCGCGCGCCTGACCGCGTCCTCCAGTTCCGCCGGCGGCGACGTCTCCAGCAGGACCACCGTCCCGTCCTCGTCGCTCTGGTCGAAGACCTGCGGCACCGTGAGCGCGCACATGCCCGCCCCGATGCACACGGTCGTGTCAGCCTTGATCTCCATGGTGATCTCCCTACCATGTGACGGGGAGACGGTGCACCCCGTAGATGCTCATGTCCGTGCGCATCGGCACCTCCTCCGGGGGCACGGCCAGGCGCAGACCCGGGAAGCGGCGCAGCAGCGCCGGGTAGCCGATGCGCATCTCGATCCGGGCGAGCTGCTGCCCGAGGCACTGGTGGATGCCGTGGCCGAACGTCAGGTGGCCGCCGGCGGGCCGCGTGATGTCGAGGGAGTCGCCGCCCGGGAAGCGGGCGGGGTCGCGGTTGACCACGGGCAGGCTGAAGGCGACCGACTGCCCCTTCCGGATCACGGTGCCCTCCACCTCGACGTCCTCCAGCGCGGCGCGGATCGGGCCGATGTGGATGATCGTGAGGTAGCGCAGCAGTTCCTCGACGCCGTTGTCGACGACGGACGGGTCGTCGCGCATGGCGGCGAGCTGGTCCGGGTTGCGCAGCAGCGCGTACGTGCCGAGGCCGAGCATGTTCGCGGTCGTCTCGTGCCCCGCGACGAGCAGCAGGAACGCGACGCCGGTCAGCTCGTCGTCGGCCAGGTCGCCGCCCTGGACGAGGCCGCTGATGAGGTCGTCCCGCGGTTCGGCGCGCCTGCGCTGGATGAGGTCGTACAGGTAGCCGGTCATGCTCCTCATGGCGTCGATGACCTCGTCGGCGCCGCTCTCCAGCGCGAGCAGCGCCTTCGAGTCGTGCTGGAAACGCTCTCTGTCCTCGTACGGTACGCCGAGCAGCTCGCAGATCACCAGCGACGGGATGGGCAGCGCGAACTGCTCGACCAGGTCGGCGGGCCTGCCGGCGGCCTCCATGGCGTCGAGGCGGGCCAGCGTGATCTCCTCGACGCGGGGTTCGAGCTGCTTCATCCGGCGGACGGTGAACTGGCCGGTGAGCAGCTTGCGGTAGCGCGTGTGCTCGGGCGCGTCCATGCGCAGGAAGAACCCCGGCACCGCGAACTCCTTGCCGCGCAGCTTCTCGGCGACCTCGGCACGGGCGGGGATGGTGGGGTGCGCGTACTCGGGCCGGTTGCTGAAGCGCGGGTCGGCGAGGATGGCGCGGGCTGCGGCGTAACCGGTGACCAGCCAGCCCTCGTGCCCGTCGGCGAAGGTCAGCCGGTGGAGCGGCGCCTCCCCGCCGAGTTCCGCGATCCGCTCCGGCGGGTCGAAGGGGCGTTCGCGCTCTGTGGTCATGATCAGCTCTGACATCTGGTCTCCTTCCGGGTCACCTCCCACAAAACATCAACGAATGCAAACTTTCAATGGATGAAAAACTAAAATGCGTGCAGTACAGTTCCGCCATGGCGGGAATCCGGGAGCGCAAGAAGCAGCGCACGCACCAGGCGCTGGTCGAAGCCGCGCTCCGGCTGTTCGCCGAGAAGGGCTACGAGGAGACCACGCTCGCGGAGATCGCGGCGGAGGCGGACGTGTCCACCCGCACGTTCTTCAGCTACTTCGCGAGCAAGGAGGACGTGCTCCTCCACGACATCGACAGCCGCCTGGAACGCACCCTCGCGCTCGTGGCGGGCCGCGGCCCCGACGAGGCGCTGCCCGACCTGCTGATGCGGATCGTGCGCGACGCCCTGGCCCACATGGCCGCGGACGATTCCGGTGCCGAGGCGACGCGGACCCGGATCCGGCTCATGACGACCGTCCCGGCCCTGCAGGCGCGCGCCCTGCGGCTGCTGTTCTCCAACCAGCTCCGCATCGCCCGGGCGCTGCAGGAGTCGTACCACGGGCGGCTGAGCCTGGTGGAGGCCGCGGCCGCGGTGGGCGCGCTCGCGGGGGCGGCCAAGCTGGTGATCGTGGCCAGCGTCGAGCGGGGCGACTCGATGGAGCAGGCGGTCGAGGCGGCCCTGCAGGCGGCCGAGATCACCGTGCGCGGCCTGGGGTCGCTGACCTGACCCGGGCACGCCGTTCGTGGCGGTGTCCCGGATCTCCGTGCCCGTCGCGGCGCGGACGGCGGAGCGGCCCGGCGTGCCGGGCTTCCGGCCCGGGTTCGTCCGGCGGTACGTGGACGTGCTCCAGGAGGGGACGTTCGAGCCGGCCCGGTACGCGCCGCCGCCGCTCGTCCTAGGCCGCTCGCCCGCAGCCGGGGCCGGACCAACTCGTCCAGCCCTGGCGCTCACCGCCCAGGCCCGTCGCGGTCCAGCCCCGCGGGGGTGCGCCCGCGTCCGGGGGCACCACGGCCGTGCAGGCTCCGGCGGGCGGGACCTGGCGGGCGCCGTCGTACCGCTCCAGCCTGGTCCACCAGACCCGGTACGTGAGGGGGACCCAGACGTTCCACTTCACCCTGGTGTCCAGGGCCACCCTGCCGGGAGGCGGGGCGGGCAGCCAGTCGGGGCCGGCGTGAGGGGCGGCCTTGGGGGCGAGGTCGGCGGTGAAGGCGACGTTGACGGCGGCCAGCACGACGACGACCGGCACCAGACTCCCCCTCCGCGAACGGCCCGCGGGGCCGCGCGGGGCCCGGACGGCGGTCCGTGACGTGGCCAGGCAGGCCGCCAGGGTGAGGCAGGCCAGCAGGACGAGGGCCGCCGCCGTGGCGCGCACCATGTCGAGGGAGTCCCGTACGCCGCTGAGGAACGACACCTCGGGGAAGTCGAACGCGATGAACGCGTACCGCCTGAGCCGGTCGCCCGCGTACCAGGCCGCCACTCCCCCGGTCGCCGCCATGAGCCCGGCCGCCGCCCCGGCGTACGCCCCCACTCCCCGCACGGCCGGATGGAGACGACGGAGAACGCCCGGGCGGCGCGCGGCCACCGCGTCGTCCAGGACCGCTCCCCGGCCCACGGCCGCGGCTCGGTCCCGGAAGGCGGCACGCTCTCCGAGGGTGGCACGGCGGATCATGGCGGCGCGGGCCGCTCTGGACAGGGTGGCGAGGCCCACCAGCGTCCACACGACCGCGACGCACGCCAGGTACCGGCCGTAGGCGTAGTTGCCCACCCGGTGCTCGTCCGGCAAAGCCGCCGACGACGCGTACGCCACCCCCAGCGTGACGGCCAGCAGCGTACCCGCGAGGACGCGGCGCGCGAACGGGCCGCCCGGCCGTACGAGCTGGACGGCCGCCGCCGCCAGGCCGACGCCCGCGAGGCCCCAGGTGCTCACGATCAGGTACCAGAGCTGGCCCGCGGCGCCCGACAGCGCCCACGCCTGCCCGTCGAGCCCGGTGAGGCGCTCGGCCAGCATCCCGGACAGGTCGCGGGCGCCGCCCGGGTACACCGCCGACGCCAGCGCGCGGTTGAGCATCCCGCCCGCCGCCGCGAATAGCCCGGCGGTGTCGTCGTTCGTGCTGGGGGAGCGGCTGAGGCAGGTGGTGGACGCCGCCAACGAGCGGCTCGACCACATGTCGGCCGGCCGCTACCTCCTCCAG
>NZ_JBFAIA010000117.1:0-26559 GCF_040654455.1 Nonomuraea sp. NPDC050691 | reverse complement strand
GCCGACGCTGGCCAACTTCGCCGACGCGTTCGGCGAGCAGGACCTCGTCGGCCCGAGGCGGCGAGCACGAGGGCGCCCAGCGCCGCGAGCACCGCCGTGGTCCCGAGGCCGAGCTGGCGGGCCAGCCCGGTGGCCGGGGCGGCGAGGATGACCCCGACGGGGAAGGCCGCGTGGACCGGCTGGAACAGCCGCCGCCCGCTCTCCCGCTCGGCCCTCCCGGTGGCCAGGTTGAGGGCGACGTCGAGCGCGCCGCTGGCCGCGCCGAGCACGAGCAGGGCCGCGCCGAAGGCCGCGAGGGACGACGTCCAGCCGACGGCGGCGACGCTCAGGCCGAAGGCGGCGCAGGCGAGGAGGAGGGCGTCGCGCTCGCGCCCGCGGGCCGGCCGACCGATCGCGGCCATCGCCGGGATCGCCCCGACCGGCACAGCGGCGAGGGCCAGGCCGAGGTCGGCGGTGGAGGCTCCGAGCTGGTCCTTCAGCGCAGGCAGGAGAGCCGACCAGGCGCCCCAGAACATGCCCCAGGCCCCGCAGACCAGAATGAGCGGAAACCCCCGATGTTTCACGAATCTCCCTCGCGTCACTGTCAAGCCATGGTAAAGATCGACGATGTTGTTCGACGAAGGGAACCTCGTGCTCAAGCGTACGATCGTCGCGGTCGGCCTCGTCGCCGCCGGGATCGCCGCCGTCCCCGCCCCCGCCTACGCCGCGTCGGCGGCCTACACGCCCGAGCGCGTGTGCGGGTCCGGGTTCCACCGGGTCAAGGACGGCCACCGGACCATGACGACGCGCGACGGATCGGTGTTCGGGCACGTCTACCTCATGTACAGCAAGAGCAGCGGCGAGAACTGCGTGGCCGCGATCAAGACCCGCTTCACCGGCACGCGCACGGTCACCGGCGCCAGCCTGGAGGTGCGGGGCGGCGGCAAGTCCGAGGACGTGCAGAAGTACCGGTACTACGCCGAGACCGGGCACGTGGACGGCAGCTGGAAGTGCGTGAAGTACGAGGGCTGGACCCGCACCCCGGACAACCGGGTCGAGGCGTGGGGCGGCCGCAAGTCCTGGGGCAACTGCAAGGGCTAGCAGGTCTTCCGGTACGGGACGTCCGTCAGGTGGCGGGCCCGGTCCTCCTCGGACAGGGCCCCGCCGGCACACGGCTGAGCGTTTCCACGGCGGGTCAGGCAGCGCATCCTCGCCCTCACCGCGGCGGCGGCCGTAGCCCTGTCCCTCACGGCCGTCCCCGCCTCCGCCGCCGTCCCCTCGGCGACCGCCCGGGTCCCGGCTCACCAACGCCGCCACCGGCATGTGCCTGGCCGTCGGCAAGGCGGAGCGGTGCAAGGGCAAGGTCGTCATCCAGTGGCCGTGCGGCGACCAGACCGACCAGGTGTGGCTGCGACGGTAGAAATGCATTGAACGCGCAGGTGGCCCCACGTTAGGTTGTCCGGCATGGCGGGCTCCGGGCCCGCCGGCCGCGCGGGCGCGGCGCCCGTACGGCCGGGCATCGGGAGGGGTCACCATGAGGCGCATCAGGATCATCAGACCGCCGAAGCGTCCGGATCCCCACGCGGACCTGGACCTGCGCTCACCGTCGGGCCGCCGGCTCCCCTACTGACCAGGGCGGGCCCGTCAGGAGCCGTCGGCGCAACCGCGAAATGATTTCCCCGCCGAACCGTTTCTTACACCGCGCTTACCCATGTTTCTGTAGTTAGATAAGGTAACAGGAACATCACGGGGGGCTCGCGATGAAGAGGCTAGCGGTGGTGCCGCCGCACATCGTCCGGCACAAGGTGCGTGACATCCGCACGGCGGACCGGCGCAGACCGTCGCCGGCCGACTCGAAGGTGGTCGACCTGCGCGCCTACGCCGGCCGCAACGTGATCCGCTTCCCCGGCGGGCCGACCCCGGCCGCCTAGCGGCACGGGTCAGCCGTAGAGCTTCTTGGTGTACGACTCGCCGTAGTACTGCTCCAGTTGCTCGAGCGACTCCTCGACGACCTGCACGTCCTTGATCAGGCGGGCGTGCGAGGGCAGGGCGTCGGGCTCCCAGGAGCCGGGCTTCCACAGCGCCGAGCGCAGGAACGCCTTGGCGCAGTGGAAGAAGATCTGGTCGATCTCCACCACGAGCGCCAGGTGCGGGCGGTGGCCCTTGACGATCATCTCGTCGAAGAACGGCGCCTCGCGGACGAGGCGGGCGCGGCCGTTGATCCGCAGGGTCTCGTTGCGGCCCGGGACCAGGAAGATCAGGCCGACGTGCGGGTTGGTCAGGACGT
This sequence comes from Nonomuraea sp. NPDC050691, assembly GCF_040654455.1. Taxonomy (NCBI): domain Bacteria; kingdom Bacillati; phylum Actinomycetota; class Actinomycetes; order Streptosporangiales; family Streptosporangiaceae; genus Nonomuraea; species Nonomuraea sp. NPDC050691. Next base: position 24,293 of record NZ_JBFAIA010000117.1, on the reverse strand, counting down.
TGCGGAACCCGTCGGCCCGGCGGTTGCCCGGCCGGTCGGGGATGGCGATGGTGGAGTCGTCGATGACGTGGACGAACCCGGCCGGGTCGCCCTTGGGTGAGACGTCACAGGATCCGTCGGCGTCCGAGGTGGCGATCAGGCAGAACGGCGACGCGGCCAGCCACTGCCGGTCGCGCTCGTGCAGGCGCACCCGCTCCTTGGTGACGGCCCGCGGCATCACGTCACCGAGCAGCTCCCGCAGCTCGGACTCGGAGGTGATCTCGACCCAGCTCATGCGATCTCCCTTCGGGGGTCCGCGTGCATCTTGTCACGGGAGCGGATCGAGCAGCCGGTGGGGTCGCCGCAGGGCGACGCTGACCGGGTCGCTCCGGTCGTCCTCCAGGCCGGGCCCCGGGCGCACCTCGACCTGGTCGGCCGGGAGGTGCGGGGTCCCGCAGCCGGTACAGGAGGCGGTGGCGTCGATCCGGCCGCCGCAGTCCGCGTGCGAGAAGACCCGGCGGGCGCCGCGGCTGCTCAGGTGACGCTCGCCCCATTGCCCCAGGGCCAGCACGGGCATCCAGAGCTCGCGGCCCATCGCGGTCGGCACGTACTCGTCGCGGGGCGGGGTGTCCTGGTAGCGCCGCCGTTCGAGCACGCCGGCCTCGACCAGCGTGGCCAGCCGCTGTGACAGCACCGCTCGCGGGATGTCGAGGTGGGCCAGGAAGTCGCCGTAGCGGCGCACGCCGTAGAGCGCGTCGCGGACCACCAGCATGGTCCACCGCTCGCCGACCAGTTCCAGGGCCCTGGCCAGGGAGCAGTCCTGGCCGTCGTAGTTCTTGCCGAGCGCCATGAAGCCCATCTTAGTTCGTTCATTGAACCGTGGTAGCGTGCGCCACATGAGTTCAATCACTGAACCGACTGCGCGGCGCACCCTGACTCCCGCCGTGGCGTCCGCCGCTCCCCTGCTGGTGCTGACGAACTACACCGTGCCGATGGTCACGCTGCCCGACACCGCCCGCGCGCTCGGCGCGGGACCGACCGGGCCCGTGTGGATCCTCGGCGCGATCGCCCTCGGGCTCTCCTCCGTGCTGCTGGTCTCCGGCGGGCTGGCCGACGACTACGGGCGCAAGCGGGTGCTGGTCGCCGGGACCGGCGTGCTCGCCGCCGCGAGCGTGGTGACGGCTCTGGCAACGGCCGTGCCGGTGTTCGTGGTGGCGCGCTTCGCCCAGGGGGCCGCGAGCGCCGCCATGCTCGCGGGCAGTCTCGGGCTGGTCGGGCACGCCTATCCGGCGGGCCCGGAGCGGGTGCGGGCCACCGGGCGGTACGGGGCGATGATCGGGCTCGGCACCGCCGTGGGGCCGCTGCTGTCCGGGGCGCTGGCCGCGGTGGCGAGCTGGCGGGCGGTGTACTGGCTGGTGGCGGTGTGCGCGGTGGCGCTCATGGCGGTGTCCGCCCGGGTGCTGGAGGAATCGCGTTCCCCCGAGCCGCGGCGTTTCGACGTGCCGGGGGTGGTGCTGCTCAGCGTGGCCGTGGCCGCGCTGGTGGCGGGGGTGACCGAGGGCAGGCTCGGCTGGGGGCGGCCCGTCGTCGTGGGGGCCCTGGCGGTGGCCGTGGTGCTCGGGGCGGCGTTCGTGGCGGCCGAGCGCCGGCGGCCGGAGCCGCTGCTCGACCTTGAGCTGTTCCGGCGGCCGGCCTTCCTGGTCGCGACCGGGGGCGCGCTCGTCGTGGGCGCGGCGATCGTGGGGCTGCTGAGCTACCTGCCGAGCGTGCTCCAGCAGGCGCGCGGGCTCACCCCGTTGGAGACCGCCCTGCTGTTCGGGCTCTGGTCGTCGCTGTCGTTCGTGGTCGCCCTGCTGTCCCGGCACCTACGGCTGACGACCTCGGCGCGCTTCGCGCTCGGCCTGACGCTCAGCGCGGCCGGCTTCACCGGGCTGCTCGGCCTGGGGTCGGCCGGGTCGATGCTCCCGATCGTCGCCGGGCTGGTGGTCAGCGGGGCCGGCTCCGGGCTGGTCAACTCATCGATCACGCAGCTGGCCGTCGAGAGCGTGCCGGCGCACCGTGTGAGCATGGGGTCGGGAGCCAACAACACGGCCCGCTACGTGGGCAGTTCGCTGGGGGCGGCGGGCGTGGCGGCGGCCGTCGGGCAGCTCGGCGCGGGGCAGGGGGCGGCGCTGGCGGTGGCGGGATGCGTCGCGCTGACGGCGATCATGGCCGTAGCGGCGCTGGTCGCCGCGAGGTGACATGAGACCTCTACCAGCGGCGGGCGCGGGCCATGGCACCCAGCAGCGCGTCGCGCTCGGCGGCGAACCTGGCCGGGTCCATGCCCTCCCGCTCGGCGCGCAGGTGCAGCATGGTCAGCTCGGTCGCGGCGTGCTGGTAGTCGCTCATGGCCCGGCCCAGCCCGGCGCGCCGGGCCCACCGGCGGGCGCGGGCGCGGCCGGGCAGGGAGCCCAGCATGGCGAGGTCCTGCGGGCCGACCAGGCCCGTCTGCTGGTAGGCGGGCAGGTAGGCGCCCATCTTGGCGACGAGCTGGCGACGCTCGCGCACCGCCACCACGACGAGCAGCACCAGCGCCGTCATGATCACCAAGTACGCGGTGGCGAGCCAGCCGAGCGACTGGAGGGACGCCGCGCCGTTCCACAGCCCGTGGAGCACCACCGCGGCCAGGTAGCCGAGCGGGATCATGGCGTACCGGGCGGCCCCGCGCCGGGTCAGCGCGTAGGCGACCCCGAGTCCGATCATGGAGGTGTAGATCGGGTGGCCGAGCGGGTCGATCAGCCCGCGCATGACGAAGAGCTGCACGGTCGCGCCGACGCCGTTCTGCATGAAGGCGCTCAGGTAGTAGCCGACGTTCTCCACGGCGGCGAAGCCCAGCCCGGCCATCGAGGCGTACACGATGCCGTCGGTCAGCCCGTCGATCTCGCGGCGGCGGCGCAGGAGCAGCAGCAGCGCCGACCCCTTGAGCGCCTCCTCGATCACGGGGGCGAGGAACACGGTGCCCATGGCGTCCACCACCTGCGCCCCGTACCCGGCGCTGGTGAACAGCGCCTGCCCGGCCAGCGTGAGCGCGACGCCCAGCACGATCGCCACGCCGGCGCCCCACGCGAACGCGAAGGCGAGGTGCAGCTTCGGCTCCGGCTCCAGCCGGTCCAGCGAGAGGACGGCCGCGAGCAGTACGGGCAGCGGCGCGAGCGCCAGCAGCAGCGACAGCCCGAACCCGACCGGTCCGCCTCTCCACAGCAGGACGGCGAGCACGACCAGGGCCAGCAGGCTGGAGACGACCAGCCCGATCAGCAGGGCCTTGCTGGGCCGCTGGACCAGCAGGGGAGGGCGCAGGGGGACTGTCATCGGTCACGCCTCTCTTCGCTCGGGGTCCCACTATGGACCCCCGGCGTCGACGAACGCTTGCCAGTCGCTTGACGGCAGGGTCGAAGCGATCGGCGACCGGGCGGGGGTTGCGGCGATAGGGTTCCCCACAACAGGGAGGAATCACCAGATGACCGACGAAAGCTACGGACCTGGAGCAGGCCCCGCCCCCCACGCGCTCTCCGACGAGGAGCTGTCGAAGCTCATCGCCGGGCAGCGCTTCGGAGCCCTCGCCACCACCCGCAGCAATGGCGTCCCCCACCTGTCCACGGTGCTCTACTCCTGGGACCCCGACCGGCGCGTGGCGCGGATCTCGACGGTCGCGGACCGGCTCAAGGTCCGCCAGCTCCAGCGCGACCCCCGCGGCTCCCTGTACGTGACCAGCGACGACTTCTGGTCCTTCGCGGTCGCCGAGGGCGTGGCCGAGCTGTCGCCGGTCAGCGCCGAGCCGGGCGACGAGGTCGGGCGCGAGCTGCTCGCCATGGCCGGCGGCGTCTCCGGCCCGGCGCAGGAGGAGGCGTTCCTGCGCCAGATGGTCGCCGACCGGCGCATGGTGATCCGGCTCAGGGCGTCGCGGTTGTACGGGACCACCCTGCCCGTCACCATGTGACGCGGGGGTGACGCGATGGGTGTCCTGATCCGCGCCGAGCACGTGCCGCCGGGACAGCGGCACGCCGCCTGGCGGAGCATCGTGTGCGACACCCTCGGCCCGCTGGACTGCCGCATCGCCCCGGACGCGCCGCTGCGCGGCGAGATCGACGCCGGGACGCTCGGCTCCGTCGGCGTCGGCCGGGTGCGCACCACCACCCCGCACAGCGTCCACCGGACGCCCGGCCAGATCCGCCAGGGCTCGCGCGAGCTCCACCGGGTCGTGCTCGCCCTGTCCGGCGAGCCCGTCCTTGAGCACGACGGCCGCTCCACCCGGCTCACGCCCGGCCGCTCGCCCTCTACGACGGGCGGCCCGGGCGGGTTTCCCTCGGCCGGGCTGAGGGGGCCCGGAACGACGTCCGGACCCCCTCGGCACGCTGCTTGATCAGCTGCAGCCGCTGGTCGAGCCGCAGCCCTCGCAGACGTAGCAGCTGCCCGCCGGGCGCATCTTGGTGCCGCAGGTCATGCAGAGCGGCGCGTCAGCCGTGAAGCGCTGGTGGCTCTCCAGCGCCTTGGCCGACGGCTTCAGCAGCTCGGCCAAGGACTCCTGCGCCTCCCCGGCTCCCGCCTTGTCCTCGGGCTTGGCCTCGATGGGCGCCGACTGGGCGAGCGCCTCCCGGTCGACCGTCTCCTGCAGCGCCGCCGGGTCCTCGCCGCGCTGCTGCGCCGCGCGCTCGGCCGCCGAGAAGATGCCCAGCGCCGCCCGCTCGTCGTACGGCAGGTGGTCGAGGGCGAGGCGGCGGAAGATGTAGTCCATCACCGAGGTCGCCATGCGGATGTCCGGGTCGTCGGTCATGCCGGCCGGCTCGAAGCGCATGTTGACGAACTTGCTCATGTACGTCTCGAGCGGAACCCCGTACTGCAGGCCGATCGAGATCGCCACCGAGAAGGCGTCCATGACGCCGGCCAGTGTCGAGCCCTGCTTGGACATCTTGAGGAAGACCTCGCCCAGCCCGTCGTCCGGGTAGGAGGAGGCGGTCATGTAGCCCTTGGCCCCGCCCACCGTGAAGCGGGTCGTCGTGCTCGGGCGCTGGTTGGGCATCCGCCGGCGCGTCGGGCGGTTGACCTCGATGACCTTGATCTCGGGCTCGGCCGGGACCACGTCGGCCGCGGCCTTGGCCTCGTCCTTCTTGCTGCCGTTGCCCGCCGACAGCGGCTGGCCGACCTTGCAGTTGTCGCGGTAGACGGCCAGGGCCTTCAGGCCGAGCTTCCAGCCCTCCAGGTAGACCTGCTCGATGTCGTCGATCGTGGCCGACTCGGGCAGGTTGACGGTCTTGGAGATGGCGCCCGACAGGAACGGCTGGGTCGCGGCCATCATGCGCACGTGCCCCATCGGCGCGATCGCCCGCTCGCCCATCGCGCAGTCGAACACCTCGTAGTGCTCCTGGCGCAGCCCCGGCGCGTCGACGACGTGGCTGTGCTCGGCGATGTACTCGACGATGGCCTCGATCTGCTCCTGCGGGTAGCCGAGCTGCTTGAGGGCGCGCGGGATCGTCTGGTTCACGATCTGCATGGAGCCGCCGCCGACCAGCTTCTTGAACTTGACCAGCGCGAGGTCCGGCTCGATGCCGGTGGTGTCGCAGTCCATCATCAGGCCGATGGTGCCGGTCGGGGCGAGCAGCGACGCCTGGGCGTTGCGGTAGCCGTGCTTCTCGCCGAGCTTGAGGCACTCCGACCACTGGCGCGACGCCTCGGCGTGGATCTTGGCGTCCATGGAGCCGATCGTGCGCAGGTTGTCGTTGGCGGCGGCGTGCTTGCGCATGACCCGCTTGTGCGGCTCGGCGTTGCGGGCGTAGCCGTCGTACGGGCCGACGGCGCCGGCGAGCTCGGCGCTGCGCCGGTACGACGTGCCGGTCATCAGCGAGGTGATCGCGCCGGCGACGGCACGGCCGCCGTCGGAGTCGTAGGCGTGGCCGGTGGCCATGAGCAGCGCGCCCAGGTTGGCGTAGCCGATGCCGAGCTGGCGGTACGCGCGCGTCGTCTCGCCGATCTTCTCGGTCGGGAAGTCGGCGAACGTGATCGACACGTCCATCGCGGTGATGATCAGCTCGGTGAGCTTGACGAAGTTCGCCACGTCGAAGGAGTTGTCGTCCTTCAGGAACTTCAGCAGGTTGATGCTGGCCAGGTTGCAGGAGGAGTTGTCCAGGTGGACGTACTCGCTGCACGGGTTGCTCGCGGTGATGCGGCCGGTCTCGGGCGTGGTGTGCCAGTCGTTGATCGTGTCGTCGTACTGGACGCCGGGGTCGGCGCACTCCCAGGCCGCCTTGGCCATCTTGCGGAACAGGTCGCGGGCGTCGACCGTCTCGATCACCTCACCGGTGAGGCGGGCGCGCAGGCCGAACTCGCCGCCCTTCTCCACCGCGCGCATGAACTCGTCGGAGACGCGGACGGAGTTGTTGGCGTTCTGGTACTGGACCGAGACGATGTCCTTGCCGCCGAGGTCCATGTCGAACCCGGCGTCGCGCAGCGCGCGGATCTTGTCCTCCTCGCGCGCCTTGGTCTCGATGAACTCCTCGATGTCGGGGTGGTCGACGTCGAGGACGACCATCTTGGCGGCGCGCCGCGTCGCACCGCCCGACTTGATGGTGCCCGCGCTGGCGTCGGCGCCGCGCATGAACGACACCGGGCCGCTGGCCGTGCCGCCGCTCGACAGCAGCTCCTTGGAGGAGCGGATGCGCGACAGGTTGACGCCCGAGCCGGAACCGCCCTTGAAGATCACACCCTCTTCCTTGTACCACTCGAGGATCGACTCCATCTGGTCGTCCACCGAGAGGATGAAACAGGCGCTCACCTGCTGCGGCGACTTGGTGCCCACGTTGAACCAGACCGGCGAGTTGAAGGCGAAGATCTGGTGGACCAGGGCGTACTTCAGCTCATGGTCGAAGATCTCCGCGTCCTCGTCGGCGGCGAAGTAGCCGTGCTCGACCGCGGTGCGCGTGTAGACGCCCACGACGCGGTCCACGAGCTGCTTCAGGCTCCACTCGCGCTGCGGCGTGCCGACGGCGCCGCGGAAGTACTTGGTGGTCACGATGTTGGCCGCGTTGACCGACCAGGACTCGGGGAACTCGACGCCCCGCTGCTCGAAGTTGATCGAGCCGTCACGCCAGTTGGTCATGACGACGTCGCGGCGCTCCCACGCGATCTCGTCGTACGGATGCACGCCCGGCTTGGTGAAGATCCGCTTCATCTTCAGGCCCTTGCGGGGACGCTTGCCTCCGCGCGCGACTGAACCGCTTGCCGTCTCCGTCATGACTCCCCCTTCTCCGCCTTCAACTGTTCGATCTCGGCCTCGAAGTCCGCCAAGGTCTCGAAACCGCGATATACCGATGCGAACCGCAGGTAGGCCACCTCGTCCAGCTCCCGCAACGGGCCGAGGATCGCCAGGCCGACCTCGTTGGAGGGGATCTCCGCCGCGCCCCTCGCCCGGATGGCCTCTTCGACCCGCTGCCCGAGCTGGGCCAGGGAGTCCTCGCTGACCGGCCTGCCCTGGCAGGCCCGGCGCACGCCCGCGACCACCTTGTCCCGGGAGAACGGCTCGGTCACGCCGCTGCGCTTGCTCACCATGAGGAGTACGGTCTCCTGGGTGGTGAACCGGCGCCCGCATTCCGGACATGTACGGCGGCGCCGGATCGCGCCACCGTCGTCCGTCGAACGGCTGTCGATGACCCTGGTGTCAGGATGGCGACAGAACGGACAATGCACGCGTTTCGCCTCCTGACCCGCGGTCACCCCACCCCGGCCTCGCCCCCTGCCCGGCTTGACCAGGGAACGCTCGCGCCCGCACCACGGCATGCCATGGTGCGGTCACGAAAACACAAGGTGTGGTGAACTACATCGGTGTAAGTACTAGATGTTGTGGTCCAACCGTAGAAGCGCGCGACCATGAACGCAAGTTGAGCCACACCCGTCTCAAGGAAGCCGCTGATCAGCGCAGCATGTTCCCGCCCGCACGGCGTGTCGCCCCTTTCCGGCCACGTACGCCCCACAGGACTGCCCCGTACACGGAAAAAACACCTTTCACGCAGCTCAAGAACTACGCCCGCATTTCAGGTATGCCAGGGGCCACGCAGGCCCTCACTCCGCGTACGCCCTCACCTGAGCCGAGCACAGCCAGGACCGACGTCAGCCGGGCCTACCGGGCGCAGGTGGAGTGTCGGCCACCGAGCGGGAGGACCGCATCCGGCACCACCGGACGCGGGCAGCCAGGCGGAGTGAGTCGACGTCCGTGGCGAACCGCTCCACGGCGGACCCTCGCCTGTGCTCCACCCGCCACGGAGCCGTAACTGCCCGAGAAGCCATGACCGCGCGAGAAGCCGTGGTATCGCGGAAAGCCATGTCATGGCGACAAGCCGTGAGCGCGCGAGAGGACGGCGGCGCCGGCCGGCGAGCCGTGACCGCCTGAGAAGCCGTGACCGCGCGAGAAGCTGACGCCCGCATCGAAAGTGATGACCGCATGAGCAGCCGTGGCACTGTGAGAAGCCGTGGCCGCGTGGGCGGCCGTTCTGGTGCCGAGCCAGAAACCGCACAGGGACAACAGCGCCGCCATCAAGATCATGATCGCTGCCCGCCCTCGGCGCGTCAGCCGCACCGGGGCAGCCCGCCGCCCACAAGCCCCGCGCGAGGCCGCCCGCCGCGCGGACGCTCCGCTCCCGGGGGCCGTCCGGCCAGACGCGGCCCCAAGCGGATCCGTCCACCCGTCCCTCCGCCGCGAGGACCCCGCCCGGACGGATGCCAGCCGCCCGCCCTTCGCCCGAACAGATGCCTTACGCGTATCCCTTCTCCCCCGCTCACCCGCACGGCCCTGCGTCCTCCCCGCAGCCCCACCGGTCTGCGCGGCCCCCCGGGCAGCCCCATCGGTCTGTGCGAACCCCCGGGCGGACCCACCGGTCTCTGCAGTCCCCCGTGCGGACCCTCGCCCCTGCGCAGTCCCCGGCATAGCCATAGGGCTCTTCCCCAATCCCCGGGCAGACCCACGCCCCTGCGCAGTCGCCCGCACAGCCTCACGGCCCTGTGCGCTTCTCTGCTCACCCCCACGGCTCCGCACAGCCTCCAGCACCCGCAACGGCCCGCGCACAGCTGCTCCGCCCGGGACCGGCTCACGCACCGGGCGGGTCCCCTTCCCCTCTCGGCTCTCGACCGTCACCGGCCGCTGCGCTGCCCCTGCGCCCTGTACTGCCCCGCCCCCTCGACCGGGTCCGGCGGATCCGCTGCGACCGCCCTGCACGATCGAGCCGACACGAGCCACCGGCGAAGCAGCGGCCGCCCTGCCGCCAGGCACGGCCGACAGTCGCGCACTCGGCCGGGACCCCCTGCCGCGCCCCCGGGTGTCCCCGCCGCTCACCGCCGAACCGGTCCCGGCCGGCCGGGAAGTCCTCGCCGCCTCACCCTGCGCAGCCTGCCTGCCTCGTACCGTCGATCGGTCGCCCCTGGACGATCCGTCCCCTGTCGCCGCCCCACCCCTATGGGCCGGGTCGCCGCTGCCCTCCGGACGCCCCTCGGGAAGATCGAGGTCGTCGGCCTCCGGTCTGGGCGGCGGTACGAGCCACAGTTGAGGTCTTCCCGCGGCAGAGGCACGACCGGCCTGGCGGCGGGCCGCCCTCACCTCGGCGTCCGGCAACACCCCGTCGGTGTCCGGCGACACCCTGTCCCTACGCGAGCCGTCCTCCCGCATCCGAACCCCACCCCTCGAAGTGAAACCCGCGAACCGCCCGGCCATACGCCAGGCCCGATCGCCCCAACCGGCGCGACACCCCGGTCCGCCCTTCATGCGTGGCACGCTCGATCGATCCGCCCCACACCAGACGATCCACCGACATGACGCGTCGGCTTCTCGCCTCCTCACACGCCGGCCGCTCCTCCAAGGGCGGACACAGCCGGCCTCACCACCACCCACCGCACGGGCATATGCTCACCGCCCACTGCGCCGGCGCTCGCCTCACCACCGTCCGACGCGCTGACACCCGTCTCACCGTCCATGCGCCAGCGTTTGACTCACCGCCGCCCATCGCGCCGGCGTTCGCCTCGCCGTCGTCTGCCGCACCTGCGTTTGCATCTCCACCGTTCTCAAGGCGGCCGTCCGCGGCCCGGCCTCTCGTGATGCGACCGTTTCCGCCAAAGATCCGCGCGCCCCCGCCCCGCACGCCCGCGACCGGCACACCCCCGATCCGCTCGTCCCGTACGAACTCGATCCCCACATCCCGTACGTCCTCGATCCGCGCGGCCTCGATGCACGCAACTTCGGCGCCCGTACCTTCAGTGCGGCCGGTCGCGCTGCGCCTACTCCTGGCTCGAACGTTCCATGGTCCGGCCGCGCGCCCTGTGCCCCTGCGCACCGCCCCCGCGCGCAATGCGCCTCGGGAGCGGTGGCGCGCCAGATGTGGCCGGTGGCGAGATGCCGCTCAGACGGTGAATTGCCGTCTAAACCAGTACAAGCGCGAATACTGAACGCTTTGCCCACGCCTGCGACACCTTCATCATCCCCACCAACGTTCTTGATCGCGTTTGTACGGCCCGCCGCCACGCTCGGGCGCCCGGCGTCGTCGCTGGTCATGTCCGCAGCCGCAGTGGTGTGCACGACTGACCTCCCACGCCGTCCCGGGGTCCGAGAAAAAGACCCAATAAAGATCAGCAAATCGAACACGATGTCGATCGAACTCCCGTACGATGTTGTACACCACGGCACTGATAATTTCGAGGACGACTCGAACAATTGTTTGAAGATGATCTTCAACAGCGATACGGTCGCTGTGTGCGACATGGAGACCACGGACCGGGAGGACCGGCCGGAACGGCAGGCCCCCGGGCGAGGAGGAGAGCATGAGCGAGCGAGATGACGCAAACGGGGTCACCGACCTCGCGGTGCGCCGGCGCGACTCCCTGGGCCTGACGCCCAGGCAGCGCAAGATTCTCGAGGTGATCCGAGACTCGGTGCAACAGCGCGGATATCCGCCGTCCATGCGTGAGATCGGCGAGGCCGTGCAGCTCACCAGCACGTCCAGTGTGTCGCACCAGTTGACGGCGTTGCAGCGCAAGGGCTATCTGAGGCGCGACCCGCACCGGCCGCGCGCCCTGGAGGTGCGCCTGCCCGGCGAGCCCGCGCTCTGGGTCGACCCCGACGCCTCCTCCACCGTCGAGCCCACCGTGAGCAGGCCCACGGCCGCCTACGTGCCGCTGGTCGGCCGGATCGCCGCCGGTGGCCCGATCCTCGCCGAGGAGAGCGTCGAGGACGTCTTCGCGCTGCCCAAGCAGCTCGTCGGCGAGGGCACCCTGTTCCTCCTCCAGGTCGCCGGTGACTCCATGATCGAGGCAGCCATCGCCGACGGCGACTGGGTGGTCGTCCGCCAGCAGCCCGTCGCCGAGAGCGGTGACATCGTGGCCGCCATGATCGACGGCGAGGCCACGGTCAAGACCTTCAAGCGCAAGGACGGGCACGTCTGGCTGGTTCCCCACAACCCCAACTACGACCCGATCCCCGGCGACGAGGCCAGCGTCCTGGGCAAGGTCGTGGCGGTGCTCCGCCGCCTCTGACCCGTTCCGATGCCGACGGCTCCCCGGGCACGCACTCGGGGGGCCGTCTCAGCCCACCCTCACGAGCGAGCCGGACATCCTCCTCACCGGCTCTTCATTCGCGCCATTTCGCGCCATTCGAGGGGCCGATCCAGTAGTACACCGCCCTCCCAGGGGCCGTACTGAGTACGTCGCCATCCCAGGGGCTGCACTGAGTACCGCGCCCTCCCAGGGGGCCGCGCCGCCGTCCCAGGGGCGGACTGAGTACGCCATTTCAGGGGCAGATCAGGTACGCCGGAAAGAGACAGCGGGAAGGTGCGCCGCTGACCGCGAAGCTTGTGTGCCAGTGATGCGACACTCCGCCGGCCTTGACTGCGGCTTCCCTTGAGCGGGGTTGACGGTCGTCATGCCGTCGGCGCTGCGGCGCCGGGCACGGGCCTCTGGGTGGCGGCCCAACTGGCCAGGAGGCGGAGTTTGTCCTCGGAGTCGCTGCCTGGTTCCGTGCCGTAGGCCACCAAGGTGAGGTCGTCGGCCGACAGGTTCAGGGATTCGTAGGTGAGGTGCAGGTCGCCGACCACGGGGTGGTGGAACGGCTTGGCGCCCTGGTGGTGCTGGCGGACGTCGTGGCGGGCCCAGCGGGTGCGGAAGTCCTCGCTGCGGGTGGACAGCTCGCCGACCAGGTCGGTGAGGGTCTTGTCGTACGGGGCGCGGCCGGCCTGGTGGTGCAGAAGGGCCACGGTGTCGTCGGCGGCGCGTTCCCAGTCGCCCCAGAACTGCTGGGAGCGGGGGTCGAGGAAGATGAACCGGGCGTGGTTCGGGGTGGCGCCGCGGGCGGCGTCGAACATGGGGGCGTACAGGGCACGGCCGAGGATGTTGGTGGCCAGGACGTCGCCGCGGCCGTTCATGATGAACGCCGGTGCTTCGGTCATGGCGTCCAGCAGCCGCTGAACGTTGGGCCGCACGGTGCGCGGGACGGGGCGGCGCCGCCGCCGGGAGCCCGGTCCGGCGGCGCGGGCCAGATCCTCCAGGTGGGTGCGTTCTTCGTCGTTCAGCCGCAGCGCGCGAGCCAGGGCGTCCAGAACGCTGTCCGAGACCCCGGACAGATCACCGCGTTCCAGGCGGGAGTAGTACTCCACGCTGACCCCGGCCAGCTGGGCGACCTCGGCACGGCGCAGGCCCGGCACCCGGCGGGTGCCGTAGGAGGGCAGCCCGGCCTGCTGCGGGCTGATCCTGGCGCGGCGGGAGGTCAGGAACTCACGGATCTCGCTGCGGTTGTCCACCTTCTCCAGGCTAGGCGGCCTTCCCTCTGGCAGGGGTGCCCTGTCAGTACACCTTTCACCAGTGCCTTCCATGCCGCTTGACCAGCGCTTTTGATGGGTAGCGGCTCGGGGGACCGAGAGGCTTCGAGCCGGGCACGCCCGCGGGCGACCGTGGGGAACAGAGAATCCGAAGGAGTGAAGGTCATGCGTGGTGTGGTGATGCACGCTCCCGGCGACGTCCGGGTGCAGGACCTGGACGACCCGCAGATCATCGAACCGACCGACGCGATCATCCGGGTCACGGCGACCTGCGTGTGCGGGTCGGACCTGTGGCCCTACCGCGGCATCGAGGAGGTCCACGACCAGCCGATGGGCCACGAGTACGTCGGCGTGGTCGAACAGGTCGGCAGCGAGGTCAAGACCGTCAAGCCCGGCCAGTTCGTCGTGGGCACGTTCGTCGCCGCCGACGGCACCTGCGAGATCTGCCGCTCGGGCTACCCCTCCTCGTGCATCCACCGGGTGTTCATGTCCCTGGTCGGCACCCAGTCCGAGCGCGCCCGGATCCCCTATGCCGACGGCACCCTGGTGGCCACCCCCGGCACCCCTGAACCCGACCTGATCCCCAGCCTGCTGGCCGCCTCCGACGTCCTGGGCACCGGCTGGTTCGGTGCGGTGGCCGCCGAGGCCGGCCCCGGCAAGACGGTCGCGGTCGTCGGCGACGGCGCGGTCGGCCTGCTGGCGGTGCTGGCCGCCAAGCAGCTCGGCGCCGAGCGGATCATCGCCATGAGCCGCCACGAGACGCGCCAGAAGCTGGCCACCGAATTCGGCGCCACCGACATCGTCACCGAGCGCGGCGCCGAGGGCGTGGCGAAGATCAAGGAACTGACCGGCGGGCTGGGCGCGCACTCGGTCGTCGAAGCGGTCGGCACCCACGAATCGATGCACCAGGCCGTCGGCTCCGCCCGCCCGGGTGGCCACGTGGGCTTCGTGGGCGTCAACCACGACGTCACCCTCAGCGGAGAGGACCTCTTCTTCTCCCAGGTGCACCTGCACGGCGGACCGGCCCCGGTGCACCGGTTCCTGCCCGAGCTGATCGACCTCATCTGGCAGCGGAAGATCAATTCCGGCAAGGTCTTCGACCTCGCCCTCCCGCTGGAAGAGGCCGCCGAGGGCTACAAGGCCATGGACGAACGCCGCGCCATCAAGGCCATCCTGCACCCCTGACCCGCCACGACCGCCGCCCCCTGGAGCGAAGGTGGGCGTGCTCGCGGCGCAGGGTCGTACCCCATGGCAGGTCCCGCAGGTCGCGGGTGTTGTCGCGGCCGGGCCACGCGAGGGCGGCGGTCATGTCTCCTCCGGCGTATCGGGCCGCCTCCGAGGGCCTCACTTGGCGTGCCCCCGTGCTCGTCCGGCCGGCGCGGACGCCCCCCGAGCCGCCGGCGGGCGCGGACGCACTCCGAGCCGTCAGAACGCGGAAATCTACAATGTCCCCGTGAACTACGCATTGGGCCCAGATGACTTCAAATCCCGCAACGACGGGTTGAAGTGGGCCAAAGCTGCCCCCGGTGTCATCCCCGCCTGGGTCGCCGACATGGACATGCCCACCGCTCCCGCCGTGGCCGAGGTCCTCAGGCGGCGCGCCGAAGGCGACCTCGGCTACCCGACCTGGCTCGACAACCCGGGCTGCGGCCTTCTGGCCGAGGTGTTCGCCGAGCGCATGGCCGGCCGGTACTCCTGGAGCCCCGACCCGGGCCACGTGCGCACCTTCTGCGACATCAACCAGGCCCTCCAGGTGCTCCTCCACCTGTCCACCCGGCCGGGCGACGCGGTGGCTCTGCACACCCCCGCCTACCACCCGTTCCTCGGCACGCTGGAGGTCATGGACCGGCCGCTGCGGCCCATCCGGCTCGTCCCCGACGAGGGCGACTCGTGGCGGTACGAGGTGCCCGACCTGTCCGGGTGCCGCGTGCTGCTGCTCGTCAACCCGCAGAACCCGACGGGCCGCGTCTTCACCCGCCGTGAGCTGGAAGAGCTGGCCGAGCACGTCGAGCGGCACGACCTGCTGGTCATCTCCGACGAGATCCACGCGGACCTGACGTACGCCCCGAACCAGCACATCCCCTTCGCGACGATCCTGCCCGAGCGAACGGTCACGCTCACGTCGGCGAGCAAGGCGTTCAACCTGGGCGGCGTCCGCTGCTCGGTCGCCCACGTCGGCTCTCCCGCCGTGCGTGAGGCGCTCGCCGCCCAGCCGCCCTTCCTGTACGGCTCGGCGCACGTGTTCGGCGTGGAGGCCACGATCGCCGCGTGGCGGGACGGCGACGCCTGGCTGGAGGAGACCCGGGCCCTGCTCGACCGCAACCGCAAGACCATCGCCGCCCGCCTGCCCGAAGGGGTCGGTTACCGCGTGCCCCAGGCGACGTACCTGGCGTGGCTCGACTACGGCCGCCCCGGCATGGCGGAGGTGCTGGAGCGGGAGGCGAAGGTGCTGCTGAACGACGGCGCCGCGTTCGGGCCGGGCGGGGAGAACCACGTCCGGCTGAACTTCGCCACCACGGAGCCGGTCCTCACCGAGATCCTGGACCGCCTCCAGAACGCCCGTTGAGGGCCCCCGGCCGGCGCGTCGTCGAGCGCCGGCCGAGGTTCGGGCCGGACGGGCGTCCCAGCCGGGCGGATCCCCCGGGAACGGAGGTCCAGGCCGAGGCCGGGCGGAACCAGGTGAGGAAGGTCAGGACCCCAGCGGCGGGAGGGCCGGCGGGGTGGCGGCCGGGCGCTCCTCCAGGGCGGCCAGCGCCAGCTCCACCGCCTTCTCCAGTTGCGGGTCGCGCCCCGCCACCCGGTCCTGCGGCGTCATCACCACCTCCACGTCCGGGTCCACGCCGTGGTTCTCCACGCCCCAGCCCGGCCCCTCCAGCCAGAACGAGTACCGGGGCTGCGTCACGACCGTCCCGTCCACCAGCGAGTACCGCGAGTCGATGCCGATCACGCCGCCCCACGTCCGGGTGCCGACGAGCGGGCCGAGGCCGCGGTTCTTGATGCCGGCGCTGACGATGTCGCCGTCCGACCCGGCGAACTCGTCCGTTACCGCCACGATCGGGCCGCGCGGCGAGTCCTCCGGGTAGCGCATCGGCTCGTAGCCGCGCACCTGGGTCCACCCGGTGACGCGGCGGGACAGCTTCTCCAGCACCAGCTCCGAGGTGTGGCCGCCGCCGTTCTCGCGGACGTCGACGACGAGGCCCTCGCGGGCCATCTCGGTGCGCAGGTCGCGGTGGAACTGCGCCCAGCCCGACGCCACCATGTCCGGTACGTGCAGGTAGCCGAGCCGGCCGCCCGACGCCTCGTGGACGAACGCCCGGCGTCCCTCCACCCAGTCGTGGTAGCGCAGCCGGGTCTCGTCCTCCAGCGGCGTGACGACCACGCGGCGCGTCTCGCCGCCCGAGGCGGGCCGTACGGTGAGCTCGACGGCCCGGCCGGCCGTGCCGGACAGCAGCGCGAGCGGGCCGCGGACGGGATCGACGGGGCGTCCGCCGACGGCGACGATCGCGTCCCCGGGCCGTACGGCGACGCCGGGCGCGAGCAGCGGCGAGCGCGCGTCGTGGTCGGACGACTCGCCGGGCAGGATGCGCGCGACCCGCCAGGTGCCGTCCTCGTCCCTGGCCAGGTCGGCGCCGAGCAGTCCCTGGCGGCGGCGCGGGTCGCCTGGGGCGGCGTTGGCGCGGGCGTAGGCGTGGGACGTGCCGAGCTCGGCCTGCACCTCCCACAGCAGGTCGATCAGCTCGGAGTACGAGCCGAGGCGGTCCACCAGCGGCAGGTAGCGGTCGAGCACGCCCTGCCAGTCGACGCCGTTCATGTCGGCGCGCCAGAAGTGGTCGCGCATGAGCCGGCCGGCCTCCAGGTAGCCCTGGCGCCACTCGGCGACCGGGTCGAGCTGGACCGTGACCCGGTCGAGGTCGATGGTGACGACCTCGTCGCCCTCGGATGCCGAGCGGGTCTGCAGGCCGTTCTTGCCGTTGATGACGAGCCGGGTGCCGTCGCCGCTCACCTCGAAGGCCCGCACCTCGGTGCCGAGCTCGGCCCTGGCGCGCTTCTTGAGGTCGTAACGTTCGAGGACGACCTCGCCGGCCCGCTCGGTGCCGTCGCCGAGCTGGCCCGTGAGCGGGTGGCGCAGCCAGAGCAGGGCGTCCTTGGCGGCGCGCAGGTTGCCGTAGCGGCCGGCGGGCACCGGCACGGGCACGACGCGGGAGGCCAGCCCCTCGGGGTCCACCTCGGTGCGCGGGGGCGCGTCGTCCTTCTTGTCGTCCTGCGCGGGCTTGTCGTCCTCGCCGTTGAAGCCGCGGCCCTGGAGGCTCGGGTCGAACGGCGAGGGGGTGGTGGCGCGCAGGGGCACGATGTACGGCCGGCAGCCGACGGGGAACGCCAGGTCGAAAACATGCGCGTCGTACACCGGGTCGAACGTGCGCACCGACAGGAACGCCAGGTGCTTGCCATCCTTGGTGAAGACCGGGTCGAAGTCGGCGAAGCGCAGCGGTGTCACGTCGATGACGGACGTGCCGTCGAGGCGGCCCATCCTGATGCGTGACAGCGGCTCGTGGTGCGGGTGGACCCAGGCGAGCCACGCCGAGTCGGGCGAGAAGGTCAGGCCGCTGATGTCGCCGTGCGCGGTGCGGTCGAGCTCTCTGAGCGCCCCGGTCTCGACGTCCACGACCAGGAGGCGCCCGTCGTGGGTGGCCGCGGCCACGTGCTTGCCGTCGGGGGCGGCGGCCAGGGCCAGCACCCGGCCCAGCTCGCCCGCGGCCAGCGTGCGGATCTCGCCGCCGGGCGTGCCGACCTCCAGGCCGTCCTCGCCGGTGGCGTCGGAGACCCAGACCGCCCTGCCGCCGTCGCCGAGCACGCGTGGCAGCCGTACCCGTACGCCGGGCTGCACGCGCAGCGCGCCGGCCGGTCCGTCGCGGTGGGTGACCCAGTGGGCGGTGCCGCGCACCTCGACGGCGCTGGCCCGTCCGGTCGCGTCGGGTGAGAAGGCGCCGGCGCGGGCGGGCGCCGGTCGCGGGGCGCGGGCCGGGCGCGGCCCGCTCAGCCTGACGTCCAGCCGGTACGGCTCGGCGTCGAGCCCGTCGAGCAGCCACAGGTCGCCGGCGTGGGCGTAGACGACCCGGCTGCCGTCGGTGGAGGCGTGCCGGGCGTAGAACTCGGTGTGCGTGGTGTGCCGGCGAAGGTCCGAGCCGTCGGGCAGGGAGGAGTAGAGGTTGCCCGTGCCGTCGGTGTCGGCGAGGAACGCCAGGCGGTCGCCCACCCACATGACCGACCAGTACTGGGCGTCGCTGTCGGCGAACAGCCGGGCGAACTCGCCGTCGCCTTCGGCGTCCACCCAGATCTTGCCCGCGGTGCCGCCGCGGTAGCGCTTCCAGTGAGACGGCTCCCGCCACACGGACGACACGGTCGCCACCCTGCCGGCCGCGGCCGCCCCGGGCTCGGCGCCGCCGAGGGCGACCTCGCTCACCCATCCGTACGGCAGGCGGGTGGCCGGGCCGCCGTCGAGCGGCACCGCGTACGCCCAGGTCCGGCTGCGCCCGCCCTCGCCCGCGGCGGTGACCGCGAGCACGTCGCCACCGGCGCTCCATCCTCGGGTCCCGGTCATGGCGTTGCCCCAGTGCGTCAGCCGGTCGCCCTGCGGGCCGTCGACCTCCGCGGCGAACACCTCGGGCGCCCCCTCCCGGTGGCTGGTCCACGCGATGCGGGCGCCGTCAGGCGAGAACCTCGGGAAGGAGACGGGTGCGCGGTCGGCGGTGAACCGCCACGCCCTGCCGCCCGTCACGGGTGCCAGCCACACGTCGTCGTCGGCGACGAAGGTGACCAGGTCACCCCACAGATGCGGATATCTCAGGTATGCGCCAGTTGTCACACGTGAACCCTAGTGCCGCCGGTCCGCATGCCGACAAGATTTTCCCTCCTGGCGTCACGAGCGGACGCCGGTGAAAGTCATGGTCAAAAGGGCAGGCCAGGGCGGATGCTCGTCACTCGCGAGGGCAGGAAAGGGACTTCAGGCCCGAAACTCCGCATATTTCCACGGCGAGGAACCATGAGACTCTTCCCCAAGGCCCACCAGCTCCCGGCCCGCCTGTCCGCCGGCATGGTCATCCTCAACTCCGGGCTCGACATGGCCGGCGCCGACTCCGAGACCGCCGCGGGACTCCACGGCATGGCCTCCGGGACGTACCCCTTCCTCGGCAAGCACGACCCGGTGGCGTTCGTGAAGCTGCTGTCGAAGGCGGAGATCGCCGTGGGCGCCGCCCTGCTCGTGCCGGTGGTCCCCTCGGCGGTGGCGGGCGCGGCGCTGACCGCCTTCGCGGGCGGCCTCGTCGGCCTCTACCTCAGGACTCCCGGCATGCGCCGCGAGGGCAGCCTGCGTCCCTCGCAGCAGGGCATCGGCCTGGTCAAGGACGTCTGGCTGCTCGGCATCGGACTTGGCCTGGTGGTGGAGGAGCTGCTCGACCGGCCCGCGCGCCGAGGGATCTCCGCCTTCGTGAGCTAACCGTGCGCTTGACGGGGTAGCGCGCACATCATGGTGCAAATCGGATACACCCTGATGTGCGAGCAGACTCCCGCGCGCCAGCTGGTCGATGACGCGGCGAAGGCGGAGCAGATCGGCTTCGACTACGCCGTCATCTCCGATCACTACTTCCCGTGGCTGGAGGAACAGGGTCACGCGGCCTACGCCTGGTCGGTGCTGGGCGCGGTGGCGCACGCGACCGAACGGCTCCCTCTGATGACGTACGTGACCTGCCCGATCATGCGCTACCACCCGGCCGTGGTCGCGCAGAAGGCCGCCACCATGGGCGTGCTCAGCGACGGGCGCTTCACCCTCGGGCTCGGCTCGGGCGAGAATCTCAACGAGCACGTCATCGGCGAGGGCTGGCCGTCCGCCGACCGGCGGCACCGGATGTTCCGCGAGGCCGTCACCATCATCACCGAGCTGTTCGGCGGCCAGTACGTCACCTACGACGGCGAGTTCTACGACGTCGACTCGGCCAAACTGTACGACGTGCCGGAGCAGCCGGTGCCCATCGGCATCGCCGCCTCGGGCGGGAGCTCGGCCGCCATCGCCGCGGAGTACGGCGACCTGCTGATCGTCAACGAGCCGATGCCGGAGGTCGTCGGGCAGTTCGTCCAGGCGGGCGGGGCGGACAAGCCGGTGTACGGCCAGCTCGCCCTGTCGTACGACACGGACGCCGAGGCGGCCAAGCAGCGCGCCCACAAGCTGTGGCGCTGGTCGGCGGCCGGTTGGAAGGTCATGGCCGAGCTGCCGGGGCCGGTGAACTTCGAGGCGTACTCCGAGTTCGTCACGCCCGACGACGTGGCCTCCAGCGTGCCGTGCGGCGGCGACGTGGAGGCCGTGGTGGAGGCGGTCAAGAAGTACACGGACGCCGGGTACACGCACGTCGCGCTGGTGCAGATCGGGCACGACCAGCAGGAGCCGTTCTTCCGCTGGGCCGAGCAGGAGCTGCTGCCCGCCCTGCGCGCCCTCTGACCGCCCGCTCCCGCGGGGCTTGCATGGCGCGGCCCCCGGCCGCCGGGGAAGGCGGACGGGGGCCGGTGTGCCGTATGCGTCCGGGTCAGGGGACGATGTTGACCAGCTTGGGCACGCGGACGATCACCTTGCGGGGCTCGCCGTCCAGGTAGGAGCGGACCTTGTCGGAGCCCAGCGCCAGCGCGCGCAGCTCGTCCTCGGAGATCGAGGGTGAGACCTCCAGGCGGTCGCGGACCTTGCCGGCCACCTGGACGACGCAGGTCACGGAGTCCTGCACCAGCAGCGCGGGCTCGGCGACCGGCCAGCCGGCCAGCGCGACCGTCGTGCCGGTGTGGCCCAGCCGCTCCCAGCCCTCCTCGGCGGTGTAGGGCGCGACCAGCGACAGCATCACGGCCAGCGCCTCGGCCGCCTCGCGCACCGCCGGGTCGGCCGCGCCGGGGCCGGAGTCGATGGCCTTGCGGGCCGCCGACGTCAGCTCCATCAGCCGCGCCACCGCCACGTTGAAGCGGTGGGACTCGACCAGCTTGGTGACCTCGTCGATGGTGCGGTGGGTGAACTTGCGCAGCTCCAGGTCGCCGCCCTCGAAGGAGACGCCCGGCCCGCTGGCCACCTCGTCCATCACGCGGAAGGCGCGGGCCAGGAACTTCTGCGAGGCGGCCGGCGAGACGTCGGCCCAGTCGATGTCGTCCTCCGGCGGGCCGGCGAACACCATGGTCAGGCGGACCGCGTCGACCCCGTACGCGTCGATCTGCTGGCCCAGGTCGACGCCGTTGCCCAGGGACTTCGACATCGCCTTGCCGCCGTTGATCACCTGGCCCTGGTTCAGCAGGCGCAGGAACGGCTCATTGAAGTCGACCATGCCCATGTCGTGCAGGACCTTGGTGAAGAAGCGGGAGTACAGCAGGTGCAGCACCGCGTGCTCCACGCCGCCGACGTACTGGTCGATCGGGCCCCACTTGCGGACCTGCTCGACGTCGAAGGGGCCGTCGGTGTAGCCGGGCGAGCAGTAGCGCAGGTAGTACCACGACGAGTCGACGAAGGTGTCCATCGTGTCGGTGTCGCGCATGGCGCGGCCGCCGCACTTGGGGCACTCGACGTTGACCCAGTCGGTGGCGCTGGCCAGCGGGGAGACGCCCTTGGGGGCCAGCGCCTCGCCGCGCAGGTCGGGCAGCGTGACGGGCAGCTGGTCGTCGGGGACGGGCACCTCGCCGCAGTCCAGGCAGTGGATGATCGGGATCGGGGTGCCCCAGAACCGCTGGCGCGACAGCAGCCAGTCGCGCAGCCGGAAGTTGACCGAGGCCTCGCCCCGGCCCTGGGTCTCCAGGATCTCGATGATCTTCGCGATGGCCTCGGCCTTGGTCAGCCCGTCCAGCGGGCCGGAGTTGACCAGGGTGCCCTCGCCCGGCGTCGCCTCGCCGGTCTCGCCGGGGTCGGCCAGGCCGGTGTGGACGACGACCTTGACCGGCAGCCCGAACTTCAGCGCGAAGTCGAGGTCGCGCTGGTCGTGGGCGGGCACGGCCATGATGGCGCCGTGGCCGTAGTCGGACAGCACGTAGTCGGCCGCCCAGACCGGGATGCGCTCGCCGTTGACCGGGTTGATCGCGTGGCGGCCCAGGAAGACGCCGGTCTTCTCCTTGTCGGTGGACAGCCGCTCGATGTCGCTCAGCTTGGCGACCTCGGCGCGGTAGGCCTCGAACTCCTCGCGCCGGTCGTCGGTGACGATCTCGTCGGCCAGCGGCGCGTCGACGGCGACCACGAAGAACGTCGCGCCGAACAGCGTGTCGGGCCGGGTGGTGTAGACGTGGACCGGCTCCTCGCGCCCCTCGATCTCGAACAGCACGTCGGCGCCCTCGGAGCGGCCGATCCAGTTGCGCTGCATGGTCAGCACGCGCTCGGGCCAGCCGCCCTCCAGCTGCTCCATGTCCTTCAGCAGCCGCTCGGCGTAGTCAGTGATCTTGAAGTACCACTGCGTCAGCTCGCGGCGGATGACGTCGGCGCCGCACCGCTCGCACTTGCCGGCCACGACCTGCTCGTTGGCCAGCACGGTCTGGTCGTTGGGGCACCAGTTGACCAGGCCGCCCTTGCGGTAGGCCAGGCCCCGCTCGAAGAAGCGGTTGAACAGCCACTGGTTCCACCGGTAGTACTCGGGGTCGCTGGTGTGCAGGCGGCGCGACCAGTCGAAGGAGATCCCGTAGCGGCGGAAGGACGTGGCCTGCGTCTCGATGTTGGCGTAGGTCCACTCGGCCGGGTGCGCGTTGCGCTTGATCGCGGCGTTCTCGGCGGGCAGGCCGAAGGAGTCCCATCCGATGGGGTGCAGCACGTTGTAGCCGCGCTGGAACCAGTAGCGCGCGACGACGTCGCCGATGGCGAACACCTCGCCGTGGCCCATGTGGAGGTCGCCGGAGGGGTAGGGGAACATGTCGAGCATGTAGCGCCGCTCCCGGGTGTCGGCGGCGTCCTCGCCCGCCCGGAACGGGTCCAGCTCCTCCCACCGCTGCTGCCACTTGGCCTGCAGCGCCTGCGGATCGTACTCACTCACGGCGAATGTCCTTCTGGCTCGACTCGGACCCATAAGAAAACCCCCCGTGCGCAGGACGAGGGGCAGCCGCGACGGCAGAGCTCAGGGCCGTCGCGGCCCGCTAAGAAGCAGGGTCGCGGAACGCATAGGTCAAGCCTAGCGCACCTCATCAGGACTTTGCCGATACTCGACGATGGCCATCGGGCGCAAGTGGCGTTTCCGCCTGTTCCTCTCCCTACGAGACCCGATGGTGATGTATCCGTTGTGACCTCATATGTCCCATTAGATTACCCTCGACACCGTGGTACACCCCGTCGAGCCCCAGTGGTCCCTGGTGGGCCTGCCCATGCAGGATCCGCCCACAGATCCGCATGGCTTCGCGCGTTTCGCTGCGGAACCCACCAACTCTCCTGGAAAATCCCATGAGATCATGTCCGACGCGCCAAAAGCGGACATAACACCACCAGGAGGTACGGGAGCCATGGCATCGGATCATTCCGGAGCACAGCACCTGCCACCATCCTGGCCCGAGGTGCCGCCCCGGGAGGGTTCATCGCGCGGGGATTCCCGGCAGCCCTCGTCCGCCCGCCGCGGCCCGTCCGCCGAGCGGCCCTCCCAGCCTTCCTGGCCGGACGCGGGCCCCTCCTCCTCTTGGCCGGACCCGGTCCCGCCGTCGGGCGGGACGTCCCCCGCCAACCCGTGGCCCGACCCGGTCCCGCCGTCGGGCGGCACCTCGCCCTCGAACCCGTGGCCGGACCAGGTCGGGAGCGGGACGTCACCCTCCAACGCGTGGCCGGACGCGGGCTCCGCGTCGAACGGCTGGCCGGACGGCGGCTCGCCGTCGCGCACGTCGTGGCCCGACGTGTCGGTCGCCTCCAACGCGTCCTGGCCCGAGACGCCGCGCCAGGACGGCCCGGACGCCCGCGGCGGCGCCCCGGACGGCCACCGGAGCGGCACGGACAGCCGCGGGATGGACGGCCCTGGCATGGACGGCCGCGGCGGGGGACGCCGCGGCGAAGGAGCCGGACGCCGCGGGGACGGGATGGACGGCGGCGCGCGGGACGGCTCCCGCGAGCCCGGCCGCCGCGACCCCGTGCCCGCCTGGCAGGACGCCTCCAGTGTCTCCACGCCCTCCTCGCCGTCCGACGCCTGGTCCAACCTCAGCTCCCCCGCCCCGTGGCCGCCCGCCGACGGTGGGCAGGTGCGCGCGTCGGCCGCGGCCGCCATGGACCGCACGGTCACGTACGGCCGCGGCACACCGCTGAACGACCACGCCGTACCCCAGGGTGGAGGCACACCGCTGAACGACAACGCCTTCCCGCAGGGCGGAGGCATGCCTCCGCACGACCGCGCCGTCCCCCTGGGCGCCCCCGCGGCCGGGCTCGACGACCGCGCCATGCCGCAAGGACACCACCCGCAGGGACCGCACGGTGGTGCCCCCCTGGACGAGCGGGTCGCGCCGCAGGGACGCGACCGCGCGCGGCCGGCC